>CAJBHN010000117.1 GCA_903952805.1 uncultured Myxococcales bacterium
CCGACAAGTCGTTGCGGTACTCGTTCATGAGCATCTTTTGGTGCTCCAGCCAGAGGTCCCAGCCCTCTACCGAGACCGCCTCAAAGAGACGCTTGCCCAGCTCGCCGGGAAAGGGAGGCTTGTCGAGGCCGGGGGCCTCCTTCTTGAGCTTCACACACGAGACCATGCGCATCGATGACATGCGCCGAGGGCTAGCACCTCCGGCGTGACGTCGAAACCACGGAAAAAAGGTGCGCCCTCGCCGGCGAGCACGTCGCAGCGCCGTGCTGGCCTCGACGGACGCTTTTGGCGGTGACGGCATCGGCGTAGGCTTGGACCATGAAGGCGACCATGAAGGCGACCATGAAGACGAGCATGAAGACGAGCATGATGGACCCGACTGACAACGACGGCACCGACGAAAGCGTTGATGAAGGCGTTGAGGCCGACGCCGTCTTGGCCGACCGCATCGCCGGCAGCATCGTCGGCCTCGCCATCGGCGACGCCCTTGGCTATCCGCATGAGTTTCGCACCGTCGCGCAGGTGCGGCGGGAAATCGGCCCCGCGGGGCTGGTGGACTTCGTCGCCCTCAAGGACCGTCGCTTCAGCCGACCCATCATCGTCGGCACCGACCATCCGCCGGGCACCTTCACCGACGACACCCAGATGAGCCTGGCCGTCGCCGAAGCCCTGATCGTCTGCGGCAGCGAGCCCGACCGCGATGCGCTGATGACCGAGATGGCCCATCGCTTTGTCGAGTGGTATTTTTCCGACGACAACGACCGCTCGCCGGGGGCTGCCACCGGCGCCGCCTGCACCGCCCTGCGCGACGGCACCTCATGGCGCGACAGCGGCGTCAAAGACAGCAAGGGCTGCGGCGCCAACATGCGGGTGGCCCCCATCGGCCTGTACTTCGACGACCTCGACACCGTCGCCGACGTCGCCCGCCGCTGCGCCAGCATCACCCACGGCCACCCGTGTGGCACCGAGGGCGCCGCCGCCGCCGCTGTGTGCGTCGCCCTCGCCCTCCGCGGCGCCAGCCCCCCAGACATCCACGCCGAAGTGGCCCGCCGCATCAGCGGTCGCGCCATGGCGCTGGAGGCCTTGTGGTCGCGAATTCCGTGGCTGCTCGACCGGGCCCCCGGCGAGGTCCTCGTCGCCCTCGAAGACAACCCCGCCGGTCTCGGCGAGAGCTGGGTCGCCGAAGAGGCGATCGCCGCGGCGATGTATTGCTTTTGGCGTCACCCCGACGACTTCCACGCCTGCGTCGTCGAAGCCGCCAACACCGACGGCGACAGCGACTCCATCGCCTGCATCGCCGGCTCCATCGTCGGCGCCCGGGTGGGTCTGGCGGGCTTGCCTCCCCACCTCGTCAGCCGCGTTGAAAAGAGCAAGCATCTGCACGACGTCGCCCAGCGCCTCGCCGCCGCTCGCGACCGCCCCCGCTGATCGGTGCTGGGTCGCTGCTGATCGCCTCGCGGCGGCGGCGGACCCCCGTTGGCACAGCCCGGCCCGGCCTGTCATGACGGGTGTCATGACGTCGCTGCATACCCTCTCGGCCACCACCTTGTCTGGCATGATGGCCCGCGGCGACGTCTCCGTCGTCGAGGTCACCGACGCTTTCCTGGCCCGCATCGCCGCCCACAACGACGCGCTGCAGGCCTTCGTCCATGTCGCCGCCTTTCGTGCCCGCCGCCGCGCCCGGGCTTTGGATGCCGCTCGTCGTCGAGGCGACTTCCCCTCGTCGCCGTTGGCGGGCGTGCCCATGGGCATCAAGGACCTCTACCCCGTGCGCCTGATGCCCATGCGCGGCGGCTCGCGAGCCCTGGGTCCGATCATCACGCCATTTGACGCCGTCAACGTCGCCCGCTTGCGCGCCGCCGGCGTGGTGATGCTGGGCAAGCTTGCGACCTCTGAGTTTGGCGCCATGCCCTTCACCGAGCCCGACGTGCATGCGCCGACCCGCAACCCCTGGGACCTCTCGACGACGTCGGGAGGCAGCAGTGGCGGCACCGCCGCCGCCACCGCCGCGGGCCTGGTGCCGCTGGGGCACGGCAGCGACGGCGGTGGTTCCATCCGCATTCCGGCGGCGTTGTGCGGGCTGTTTGGCTTCAAGGCCGGCCGCGGCGCCCTGGTGCACAACTCCCCCACCGAGCGGCTGCACCTCGCCACCGAGGGCCCGCTGGCGCACACCGTCGACGACGCCACCGCGATGTTGCAGCTGCTCGCGACCGATGCCCGCTTCGCGCGACCTGCGGTGGTGCCCACCGGGCTGCGGGTGCGCATCGCCGTCGACAGCAGCGAGCCCGCGCTGGCACCGACGGCACCGGTGATGGCCCAGGCGGCCCGCCATGTCGCCAGCCTGCTGCAGGGCCTGGGGCATCACGTCGACGAGACCGGGCCAGTGCCCCTGGGGTTGCCCCAGTTTCTACCCCTGTGGCAGCGCACGTTGGCCTGGGTGCCGGTGCCCTCGATGCTGGAGCATCGGCTGCAGCCCATCACCCGCTGGCTGCGCCAGGCTGGCAAGACCATCAGCGAGGCGACAGCGTTTTCGACGCTCGACCAGATCACGGCCGTCGTCGATGGCTGGTGGGGCGACGCCGACCTCTTCGTCTCGCCCGCCGTCACGTGTCTGCCCCCGGCCGTCGGCAGTTGGCGCCGCGACGACCCCGCCGAAGCCTTCAACCAGGCCGTGCCCCTCGCCGTCTTCACCGCCGCCTTCAACGCCAGCGGCCAACCCGCCATGACCATTCCCGTGCGCCTGCCCGGCATGAGCCAACCCGTCGGCGTCCAGGTGGTGGCCCGCCGCGGTGACGACGCCCTGCTGCTCGCCGTCGCCCGCGTGCTGGAGTCCGCGCTGGGCGGCCTGTCCCATCGACCCGCCGCCTTCAGCTGAGCTCGTCGACGATGCCGACGCGACGGCTCAGAGCCGCAGCCCCAGTCGGGTCACCGCCACGTAGGCGACGAACGCCACAACGACGACGACGAGCAGGAGCGTCAACGCCGCGTTGCGCCGACGCACCACCGCCAACTCGCTGGCGAAGTACGACTCGTGGACCACATGAACAGGCAGGGGAGCCAGCACGGGGTTGCCGCTGACCGTCGGCACGGTCACGTCGCGTGCTTCGTCGGCGTCAATCAACGGCGGCGCGACCTCGACGGGACCCAGGGCGCCGCGCATGAAGGCGTCGGGCAGATGCACCGGCGTATGGGGCGGCAGGGGCTCCGCCGAGGGAAACCACGAGCCGTGCCATCCCTGGGCGACACCGTGCTCAGAGACAGCGCGGACAGCCGGCGTCGGGATGCGGGAAAACGGCACGTCGTCAAAGGCCGAGCCAAAGACGCCGGACCCGGGCGGGTGCACCGCCGTCGACGCGAGCGATGACAACGCCAGCGTCATCGACAGTGGCGACAAGGGCGGCGACAAGATCGCCTCGGGCGAGACCAGCTTGGCGGTGCGGGCGGCGTGGTCGTCCACGAGGCTGCCGGTGACGACGGGGAGGCCCCGGAGCGCCTCGCGTCGATGCTTCTCGCTGTGCCCCCAGACCTCCGACAACGAGCGCTCCATCGACGCCAGGCGGGCTGCATAGGCCACCAGCCCCTGCGAGGGAGTCCGCAGCGGTTCAGACGGCAGGTCGTGGACCGTCGGCGGCAAGGAGTGCTGCGGCGCCACCCCCAACTCCACCGGCGCTGGCGACTCGCCCGCCACGACGGCGGTTTCCACCGACGACAAGGACTCTTCCCCGAGGCCGCAGGCGTCACGCGCGCTGCCACCACGAGTGGTCCGCAACGACTGCACCACCGCACCCGACACGGCCATCAAGCCGTCGTCGCCGAGCTCGCGCTGCACCATGGCAAACAAGGCCGCGGCGTCGCGAGCGCGGCGAGGCCGGTCCTGGGGCTTGCGCTGCAGCAGCTGCGCGATGGCCCGCTGCACCCGCGGTTCAGGGCTGCTTTCGCCGGGCTCAAGCGCCATCAAGCTGCCCGTACAGATGCGACCCATGGCCACGATGTCGGAACCCGTGACGGCCGGTCGTCCCACCAGGGCCTCCCACAGCACGACGCCGAGGGCCCACAAATCCGACTGGGCCGATTGCTGACCGGCATCAAAGAGCTCGGGAGCCAGGTACCGAAGCGTGCCCCGCAACATCCCCGTCTCGGTGCGCATGGCCCGGCTCTCACGCGAACGAGCGATGCCCAGATCAATGAGACGGGCACAGCCGTCGGCGTCGACGATCAAGTTGCCGGCGGTGACGTCGCGATGCAGCACCCCCAACCGTTTGCCCTGCTCATCGGTGCATTCATGAATTGTATCGAGCGCATCGGCGATCTGCCGACCAATCCGACAGACCGCCGCCGCCGGCAGCGGGCCCTGCTGACGCAGCTGCAGAATCGTGGCGCCCGCGACATACACCGTCGCCAACACCGGCCGACCCTCATGCTCGAAGCAATCGACCGTCTCGACGATGTGCGGGTGGGCCAGGCGCAAGCCGACGCGGGCTTCGTCGCGCAGCCGTTCGTCGTCGTCGCGATCGTTGACGAGCGCGGTCTTGAGCACCACGGGACGCCCATCGGGCGCACGCGCCAAACGAACGCGGCCCATGCCGCCAACGCCAAGCTCTTCAACGACGGTGTAGCGCCCGATGTGCATTCACCTGCTCCTGGACAAGGTGCGGTGCGGCTTCGGCACCAACCAAAGCAGCTGACCCAACGTAACGACCGGTGACCGCTCTTCCAGGCAGCGGATCAAATGGAGACACGCCACCGGTCACTTGACGAACCACGATCAACCCGAAACGTCGACGAAGTGGGGGACCCACCCACATCCCTGTCAGGCGACGATGACGATGATGACGACGACGTCGGCGGCGGCGACGGCCGTTGCACCCGAAGCCGGTCTTCCGCAATGGTGTGGTGATGCGCATCACCGACAGCGTCATCGATATCCCGATCTCTTTTGGCGTTGTCCGCAGCGCCGTGGTCCGTCCGGTGGGTGATGCTCGTCACCCGCTGCTGCTGTGCTTCGCCGACATCTTTGGCAACACCGACGCCCACCTGCGCATGATGCGTCGTCTGGCCGGCCATGGTTTTGTCGTCGTGAGTCCCGAGCCATGGGCCCACCACTTGCCTGTGGGCACCGTGTTGGATTTCGACGCTGACCGCGACCGGGCCGTCGCCTGCCAGGACATCGCCGACGTCGCCGCCGCCGACGCCGTCCGCGCCGCCGTCATCGACCGCTTCGCCTCGGACGACGGCAGCGACGGCAGCACCTTTGCCATGGGCTTTTGCTATGGCGGCCACCTCGCCTTTCGCGCCGCCGCCACCGATGTGCGCGTACGCGCTGCCACCTGCTGCTACGCCACTGGTCTGCATCGGGATCGCCTGGGCAACAGCGAGGCCCGCACCCTTGGGCTCGCCGGCGACATCCACGGCGAGCTGCTGTTGGTCTGGGGTCGGCAAGACCCGCACATTCCGGCCGAAGGACGAGCCCTCATCCACCGGACCCTCGACGAGCACGGCGTCCGCTTCGAGACCCGCCTCTACGACGCCGAGCATGCCTTCGGCCGCGACGTGGGCCCCCGCTACGACCCCGCCGCCACCGACGCTGCCATCGCTGCCGCCATCGCGCTGTTCCAGCGCTCCTGAGCTGCGCTCGTGAGCACGATCGCGATGGGCGGTGGCGCGCAAACTCTCTCGTCCATTGTCGCGCTGGGCTGCTATGAGCCCGCATGGCGCGTCTCGACCTCCATCGCCACCTCGAAGGCTCCCACTCCCCCGCCGCGCTGGCGGCGGTGGCCCAGGCTCATCGCGTCATGGACCCGGTGTTCTTCGATGCCGCCGCCAAGCGCTACCGCACCGCCGCCGAGCTGAGCGCTGTGCTGACGATGGCTGGGCCCTCCGACGACGCCATGGTGTTTTACCGCTGCATCACCAAGGCCCGCGCCGCCTACGTCACCGTCGACGCCATCGCCGAACTCGCCCGCCTCGCCTTCGTCGAGGCCGCCCACGACACCGACGGCTTCGAGATGCGGGTCAGCCTGTTTTCGATGACGCGCACGCTGCTCGACAACGAGGGCATCGACTGGCGAGCCCTGCCGCCGGTGGCCTTCGCCGAAAGAGCCCGCGCCATCCTGCTCGCGGTGCTTGGTGCCAGAGACGCCGCCGTCGTCAGCGAAAGCAAGCCGATGTTGGTGCGGGTGGGCTTCTCACGCACGTTTGAGAGCGAGGCCCACTACGAGGCGATGGCGTCGATCCTGCCCGAGCATAAGGCCGCCATCTGCGGCCTCGACGTGCTCGGCATCGTCGTCGGCCCCGACAAGGAGCCCATGCCCGCTGCGCTGCGGCGCATCCTTGAGCGGCTGCGCCCAGACATCCCCGACCTCACGATCCACGCCGGCGAATTCGAAGACCACAGCTCCGTCGAACGCACCCTCGAGCTGCAGCCCCAGGGCATCGGCCACGGCGTCCGCTCCGTCGAAAGCGATGCCACGCTGGCGCGCCTCGCCAACGACGGCGTCACCCTGGAGGTCTGCCCTACCAGCAACCACCTGCTCATCCCCACCGTGCTGCGCACCCTGGAGCACAGGCGGGGTGTGACGCCGCTGCGGGCCCTGCAACAGGCCCACGTCCACTGCGTCCTCGGCAGCGACGACCCGACGCCCATGGGCACGACGTTCAGCACCGAATGGGCGCGGGCCGAGGCCAATGGCGTCGACATGGTCCGCCTCGAGGCCGACATCGACCGCCGCTGGCAGCAGCTCGTGTCACGTCGCTGATCCCGCAGGGGGACACCATCATCGCCGACTTGGATGATCGGAACTATTCAACCGCCTGACGGTCGAATAATGTTCGACGATGCGAGAAGGGTCCGAGCTCGAACCAACGTCGCCGACATCGCCGACGACGGCCCTGACGACAACCAGAAAGCTCGGTCACGTCACGGGCACCGAGAACCTGCCGCCGTCGGTGGCCCGCGAGGTCGCGGAGATCGTGGCCACCTACCAGGTCACGGGCGCGGACTTCTTGCGCCACGACGTGCTGACGCTCGGGCCCAGGGTGGCGCTGGTCAGCGTTTTGGCCGTGGCCTGTGTCGGTGACATCGTGGGAGTGATTGCGCCGCTGGTGGGGTTCTGCATCGCGCTGCCCAAGCTCTGGCTGCAGGCGCCGCTGACGAGGGCCCAGCAGCACCTCAAGGAAAGCGGGATTGGCTGGCGGGCCCGTCGTCGTTTGGGGATCAAGCTGGCCGCCATCGTCGGTAGCACGCCTGCAAAAGATCCTGCCAAGAGGCCGGGCGTCGACGAGATCGTCACCCTGCTGGCTCCCGGCGGCCAAGACCCTTGGGCACCATCGACGTCGATGGCAGCGCCAGCGGTGCTCACGCCCTCAGCCGGCGACGCCACGCTGGCCCGCAGCGTCGTGTCCCATACCCTCCAGCGCCTGCAGCAGGAGCGACTGGTCTGGGTCACGTTCGGCGCCCTCAGCCTCCTCACCCTGATCCTCATGAAGAATGCGCCCATCGCCTTCCCGGTCGTGCTCCTGGTCCTCATGTGGTTCGTTGGCCGCGTAGGCCTGGCCGTCGGCAGGCTGATGAGCCGGCGCGTGCTGGGGCGCATGCTCGCCTCCCTCGGCGTGGCCCCCGCCGAGCAGGATCGCATCGAGGGCGCCCTGAAGCCGCTGCTGAGCCGTGCCTCCCTGGCCGCCATCCCCGCCGACCGACGTCAGGAGGTCCTCGCCCAGCGGCTGGTGGAGGGCCTTGCCGCCACGACGACGCCGGCGTTGCCAGCGTCGTCGTCGGAGCCGTCTTCGTCCTGAGGACGGTCAGGTCGCCGGGGTCGCTGGTGCGACGACAGCCAGGCGACGGCGTGCTCAACGATGGTGGGCACCATCACGAACATCCGGCCCTGCAGCGCCCGGTCGATGAGGGACTCGTGGGGCTCGATGGGATTGGCGGGTCATCTCGTCGCCCTCGGCAGGCGCCATGATGAGGTTCATGGTGGTCAGGCCCTGGGCGAGGAGGGGTCAGCGGGTCGGGACCGGCACTGCAGAGACCGGGACGCCGAGTTCCTCACGGGCTCGGGCAAGAAGCGCGCGGAGCTTTTCGATGTCCTCGTCGAGTTCGTCGGGGGTCGGTCCGGCTGCCAATTTTCCCGAAGTCGAAGGGTACCGTGTCGTCGTAGCGAACTTGTCGTAGCGGACGAAGGAAGCGAGCAGCGCCGCAAGTGGTTCGCTGGCGACCACCCTGAGGTTGATGTCGAGCCGATGCTCCTTGGTGATCAGGTCGCCGCGGGCAGCGAAGAGGGCCTTGGCGAGCTTCTCGGCGCACTGCTGCACATGATACGCGGCGAGTGCGGCGACGTCGGTGTCTCCCGATTCTGCGATCAGGTCGGCCGCCTTGGAGGTCGCGGGCGGCTGCACCGAGGTAGCCCGCCACGAGTTGGTGTCGCTGTTCCTCAGAGAGAGCCATAGAGGAGCCTCCCGCGTTCATGGACGGCGCCCTCGAGCGTCGACGGCTCACCTCGGCAAGCGATGAAGAGCTCACGCGTCGTGGGGATGATGTCACCCGGGACATGGGTCCGCAGGCTCGACTCACAGGCTCGACCCACATCAAGGTCGTCGTCGGTGGCATCATCAGGAAGGACAACGAGAAGGTCGTAGTCGCTCGTGGGGAGCGCTCGCCCTTCGGCCCTGCTCCCGAAAAGGTACACGGCGAGGGGATGCTGCGTTCGCACCACGTCCTCCAGCAGCCGAGCGAGTCGCTCGTCTGTCAGAAGCTCGGCGGCGCTCTGCGACAGCATCGGATCCATTCTAGCACCCCTGCTTCAATCAGGAGCATCAATCAGGAGCATCAATCAGGAGCATCAATCAGGAGCTTCAATCAGGAGGCTCAGAGCGGGCCGCCGAAGACTGCGAACGTACGAAGCACGAGACCGACGCGACATCGGTGGCCCTGCGCCAACGACTTGGATGATCGGAACTATTCAACCGCCTGACGGTCGAATAAAGTTCGACGATGCGAGAAGGGTCCGAGCTCGAACCGACGTCACCGACATCGCCGACCACGGCCCTGACGACGACCAGAAAGCTCGGTCATGTCACGGGCACCGAGAACCTGCCGCCGTCGGTGGCCCGCGAGATCGCCGAGATCGTGGCCACCTACCAGGTCACGGGCGCGGACTTCTTGCGCCACGACGTGCTGAAGCTCGCGGTCAGGATGGCGTTGTTCGGTGGTGGGTACGCGGTCTGGGTCGGTACCGCTTTGGCAGTGATGTCGGTCGTGATTGGGAGCCTGTTGGGGATCTGCATCTCGCTGCCCATACTCTGGCGGAAAGCGCCTTTGGCGCGGGCCCAGCAGCACCTCAAGGAAAGCGGCATCGGCTGGCGGGCCCGTCGTCGTTTGGGCATCAAGCTGGCCGCCATCGTCGGCAGCACGCCGGCAAAAGACCCCGCCAGGCGGCCGGGCGTCGACGAGATCGTCACCCTGCTGGCCCCCGGCGGGCAAGACCCTTGGGCACCATCGACGTCGATGGCACCGCCAGCGGTGCTCACGCCCTCAGCCCTCGACGCCACGTTGGCCCGCAGCGTCGTGTCCCACACCCTCGAGCGCCTGCAGCAGGAGCGAGTGGGCTGGGCCGTCGTCGGCGTCTTCGGCGTCGGCTCCCTGATCATCCTGAAAAATGCGCCCATCGCCGCCGCGGTCGTAATGCTGGTCATCATGCTTTTCTCTTGCGGCGTCGGCATGGCTGCCGGCAGGCTGATGGGCCGGCGCATACTTGGGCGCATGCTCGCCTCCCTCGGTGTGGTCCCCGCCGAGCAGGAGCGCATCGTGGCCGCCCTGAAGCCCCTGCTGGGGCGCAAAGCCCTCGCCGCCGTCCCCGCCGACCAACGCCAGGATGTCCTCGCCCAGCGGCTGGTGGAGGCCCTCGCCGTCACGACGACGCCGGCGTTGCCAGCGTCGTCGTCGGAGCCGTCGTCGTCCTGAGGACGATCAGGTTGCCGGGGTCGCTGGTGCCACGACAGCCAGGCGGCGACGACGACGCACCACGAGTTTGCGCAGCTCCTCCACCCACAGCACGGTGCTGGCCGCCGCGCCCAGGGCCACCGCCTCGGTGAGCCCAAAGGGCACCGTGCGAAATACCGACTGCAACGGGGGCGCAAACACCACCGCCACCTGCAACAGGTTGCCGACGACGAGGCCGCCCAACAGCCACGGGTTGCGAAACAGGTTGAGCGAAAACGCCGAACGCGTCTCCGAGCGACAGTTCAGCACGTTGAACCACTCGCACAGGGCCAACAGCGTGAAGGTCTCGGTCTGCACCTGAGCAGCGGCGACACCGACCGCGCTCCGTCCCAGCAGCCACCCCAACGTGACGATGGCGATGGTGGGCACCATGACCAGCATTCGTCCCCGCAGCACGCGGTCGATGAGGGGCTCGTTGGGGTCAATGGGAGCGCGGGTCATCTCGTCGCCTTCGGCGGGCTCCATGATGAGATTCACCGTGATGAGGCCCTCGGTGACGAGGTTGTTCCACAAGATCTGCACCGCGGCGAAGGGCGGCGGCAACCCCACGATCAACGCCACCAACAGCACCGCCACCTCGGCAAACGCCGTCGACAACAGCAGCAGGGTCGCCTTCTTGATGTTGCGGTAGACGACGCGGCCTTCTTCGACGGCGGCCACCAGCGTGGCGAAGTTGTCGTCGACCAGGATGATTTTGGCGGCGTCCTTGGCCACCTCGGTCCCCGTGATGCCCATGGCCACACCGACGTCGGCGCGCATGAGGGCGGGGGCATCGTTGACGCCGTCACCGGTCATCGCGACCACCTGATGCATCCGCTGCAGCGCCGTCACGATGCGCAGCTTCTGGGCAGGATGCACCCGAGCAAACACCGCAATCGACGGCAGACGTCGGTCAAGCGTGTCGTCGTCGATGGCGTCCAATTCGACGCCGTCGATGACATCGTCGCCGTCTCGCACGATGCCGATCGTGGCGCCGATGGCAAGGGCGGTGGCCTTGTGGTCGCCGGTGATCATCACCGGTCGAATGCCGGCGGCCCGACACGAGGCGACGGCGGCTTTGACCTCCTCACGGGGCGGGTCGATCTGCCCGACCAACCCCAGCAAGGTCGCCCCGTGCAGACCCGCGAAACCCGCTTCGCCATCAATGGTCCCTGCGGGCACCATGGCCGCAGCCAACACCCGCAAAGCCTGAGCGCCCAGGGCATCGGCCTGCTCCCGCAGACGACGTCGCTGCCCATCGTCCAACGGCACCGGCCCCGCGGGGGTCAGCAGCGACGTGCACAACGCCAGCACCGCCTCGGGGGCACCCTTGACGTAGACGACGTCGTCATCGCCGACGGGAGCATGTTCGGTCGCCATCATCTTGCTGTCGGCGTCAAATGGAATCTCGGCCTTGCGACGATGGCTGCTGCGCACAGTCTCAGGGAGCACACCGACCTTGAGCGCCAGCGTGACGAGCGCGACCTCGGTGGGGTCGCCGACGGGCCGCCATCCGACCTCTTTGTCATCGGGCGGACGCAGTGACGCGTCGTTGCACAGCACGATGGCCTCCAGCAGCGCGTCAAAGACGACGTCGTCACCGGGAGAAAGCACACGGCCAGCCAGGCTCACGCGGCCCTGGGGTGCGTAGCCGATGCCTTCGACGTCGACGACGCGGCCGTCGGCGAGCACGACGGTGGTGACGGTCATTTCGTTTTTGGTGAGCGTGCCCGTCTTGTCAGTGCAGATGACCGTGGTGCACCCCAGCGTCTCGACCGCCGACAAACGACGCACGACCGCCCGTCGTTTCGCCATGCGCTGGACACCGATGGCGAGGGCGACCGTCATCGCCACCGGCAAGCCCTCGGGCACCAGGCCCACAATCTGGCTGATGGCGATCATGAACAGGTCATGCACCTCGATGCCTCGCAGCACGCCGACGCCGATGACGACCAGAAACAGCGCGACGGCGGCGACGATGATGATGCGTCCCAAGCGGCTGATGCGACGCTCCAACGGCGTCGGCGGCTCCTGGCTGCTGCTGGCGAGCGTGGCGATGTGACCGACCTCGGTGCCGGTGCCGGCGGCGACGACCACGGCGCGACCTCGACCAGCAGCGACGTAGGTCCCGGCGAACACCATCGAGGTGCGGTCGGCCAGCGGCGTCCCCTCGGGCACCGGCGAGACGTGCTTGGTCACCGGCGTCGACTCGCCCGTCAGCGACGACTCCGACACCTGCAACGCGGCGGCCTCCAGCAGACGGGCGTCGGCGGGGACGGCGTCGCCGGCGCCCACGACGACGATGTCGCCGACCACGACGTCGCGAGCCAGCAGCTCCAGCTCTCGTCCCTGCCGGACCACGCGGGCATGGTGCGCCGACAGCTTGCGCAAGGCCCGCAGGGAGCTCTCCGCCCGGCCCTCCTGCACCGCGCCGATGATGGCGTTGACGACGACGACCACGGCAATGACGGCGGCATCGACGCGCTCGTCGATGACGAAGGCGACCACCGCCGCCCCCAGCAACAGGAAGATCAAGGGACTCTTGAACTGCCCGAGCAAGACCAGCAGCAGCGACGGCGGCTTCTGCTGAGGCAGGGCGTTGGGCCCCAAACGCGCAAGGCGGGTGGCGGCCTCGACGTCGCCAAGGCCCGCGAGGGCGTCGCTGCCTGTGCCGACCACGGAATCGTTGCCCGTACGAGCGAACCATGGGGGAGCAGGGTCGTCAGGCGTC
>CAJBHN010000118.1 GCA_903952805.1 uncultured Myxococcales bacterium
GCGACAGCACGGTCGTCGTCGTTGTCGGCCACCCGCATTCGACGCAGCCTGCGTGTCGGGCGGCGCAGGTCCGCCAGATCTTCACGGCGGTCGACGACGCCGACGTCGGTCTCGTGGGCGGAGAGACCCAGCCCGCGATCGTCGCCGGCGACATGAACCTCGATCCGTTCAATTTCGGCCTCAACGCCGTCGACGAGAGCGTCGATGTGTGGAGCGCCCATGTCTACGAGGTCGACGACGCCGACCCGGGCGACTTCGTGTACGCGAGCGGGCCCACCGAGAGACGGCCGCCGTGGCCGACGTCGACGACGCTGCTGGACCAGGTGCTCGACCACGTCGTCGTGCGCGGGTTGGAGGGCTCGTGCGTCACCCTCGGCGAGGCCGAAGGCACCACGCGGCTCGACGGTGGCGAGGGCTGTGATCACCGCGCACTGTCGTGCCGCGTCAGCTTGTGAGCCAACGACGTCGTCGATGACCGACCCCATCGTTTGGCCGCCCTGCACGCCCCGGGCTGAGATCAGGCGGCTGCGCCGGTGGGGCGCTACGCTGCCTCGATGCGTGCGATATTTCGCCTCGACGACATCGTCGTCGCCGACACCTTCGTCGACCTCGACGTCCCACAGCGCTGTCGCTTCGGCATCGACGAGTCGGGGAGCACCTGGCTGGTGGAGGACCTGCGCGCGTCGCGGCTCGACAACGACGCGGAGCGGCAGCGCTTCGTCGCTGACGCGGTCGGCCGCGTCGACGCCGGCACCCGCGTCGTCTCCGTCGACGGCGCACCGGTCGCGCTGACGCCCCTGGCGCCCGGGATCGCGCTCGACGATCTGCTCGATGCCATCGAGGCCGGCGGCGGCACCGCCCCACCCGCCGCCACGCTCGCCCTCGTCGGCGCCTTCGTCGGCGCCTTCGCGGCGGCGGCGGCCAGAAACCGGCACGCGCCCTGGATGCCGTTGCCCGTCTTGTGGCTCGGCGTCGACGGTCGGCTGGTCTCGCTAGGCTCCATCCGACGCGACGACTACGCCACGCGGCCTCACCCACGAAGCCAGTTTCGCTACTATCGGCCCGAAATTATGCGCGGACCTCGATCCGTCGACGAGGCCGGCGTCGTCTACGTCGTCGGCGTTGTCTTGCATCTGCTCGTGCACGGCTGCCCGCCGTGGGCCGACTCGCGCACGCAGAATCAGTCCGCGTTCGAGTTCGTGCGCGCCATGCGCGCGCAGCAACGCAGCGTGGTCGTCGCCGAGCCCGGCGACCCCCTCGCCGCCCTCGCCCGGGCTTGCACCGCCTTCGTCGCCGCCGACCGTCCGGCGCTCGACGACGTCGTCGCCACCGTGCAGCAGCTTCGCGACCGTATCTCGATCGAGGGCGCCTGGTTGCCCCTCGTCGCTGGCCTGTGCCCCGACGCCTGGCGGGCTGCTGCCGCCGATGACGAGGAGCTGGGCGTGATGTCCGCCGGTGGCGCCGAACTGCCCACGCTCACGTCCGCTCCTGTGGACCCCGCGCCGTGCCTCGCCTGGCGGCACGCGCCGCCGCCTGAGGGCGTCATTCAGTCGATACGCGCCGCCGGCCCCCCGCCGCGCGCGCTCCCCGGGTGAACGCCGTCGTCGACAGCGCTCATCATCTGCCGCATCGCGACCGGGCGTCGCTGGCGTTTGGGTGGAGGCGGCGTCGAGGTCGACGGTGTCAGGCCCTGCTGTCAGCGCCCGTCAGCGATGCCGATGCGCGCTCGCCAGCAACGCCGCCGCCAACGCTTCGATGACGCCGCCGTCGATGCCGTGGCCGCCGGCAAACGGATGGAAATCCACCTGCAGCCCGGCACCTTCAAGCACCGCCTCCAACGCCAGGGCACCGGAAAACGGCAACAACGGATCGGCGCGGCCATGGGATTGCACGACGTGCAGACCACGGCGTCTGGTGGCCAGCCGTTGCCATTCGACCTGGTTCAACAACGTGCCCGACAACACCGCGAGGCCGGCGGGCGCTTCGTCGAGGCGGAGGGCCGTGTCGGTGGCCAGCATGGCGCCCTGCGAGAAGCCGCCCAGAAAAACGCGATCCATCGTCAGCCCGGTCTGCAGCAGCACGGCGTCGATGAGGCCCAGCAGGGCCTGGCGGGCGGCGGGGAGGCCGTCTGGGGCTTCGTCGGCCATGGCGCGCTCGGCACCGGTCATCATGGCGCGCTGCAGGGCCATCATGTCGATGGGCCACCAGGCGCGGCCCTGGAAGGGCAGCTCGGGCAGCTGCAGCGGCGCTTCTGGAAAGACGAAGCGGACGGCGCCGACGAGGTCGGGCTCGACGCTGCACAGTTCGGCAGCGACCGAGACGAGGTCGTCGCCGGGGGCGCCATAGCCGTGGCAGATGACGGCGACCAGCGACGGCGGACCCGTGCGGCTGTCGTCGTCGACCACGCGGGCCGTCAGGGAACCCAGGCGGGTCGTGATCAAGCGAAGGGCCACAGGCTACTTCCGCGGTTCGATGGGGGTCGGCGTCGGGACAGGGGCGTCGAGCGCGGGGGCTGCGGCCGGGGCGTCGACGGCGGCGTCGGCCGGGGCGTCGACGGCGTCGTCGGCCGGGGCGTCGACGGCGTCGTCGGCTTCGGGGGGCGCGTCGCCGGCGGGAGCGGCGGCCAGGACGCGGTCCTCGAGGTCTTCGTTGAAGGCGCGAGCGGCCTTGCGGTACAGGGGCACCGCGAACGGCGTCGACACCGACGGCACGATGTAGGTGTAGGCGCCGGCGACGATCAAGCCGAGGAAGCCGCCGACGCCGAGGCCGGCGAAGGCCGAGGTGGCGAGGTCGTTGGCCTCGACGTCGCTGACGCCGTCGCGCACGGTGGTGGCCGAGAACCAGGCGATGCTGCCGGCCATCAAGCCGCCGCCGATGCCGACGCCGATGAGGACCGTCTCGCCCATGCCCGAGTGGGCGAAGCCGTCGAAGGCGACGGCGGGGTCTTCCAGGACCTCGGCAGCGCTGGTCGACGACGACAGGTAGTTGAAGGCGTCGTCACTCCAGGCGGTGGCCTGCACGCGGTCGACCGGAGCGTGGACCTCCTGGGCGACGACGGCGGGATCGGCCCCCGGGCGGCGGAAGGTGCGTTGATCGTAGACGACCTCGTAGTCGCGAAAGAGCTCGAGTTGGGCCTCGACGCTGCCGTCGTTTTGCAGGTCCTGGTCGGCGGGACCTTGACCAAGCGTGGTGGTCACGCAGCCGACCGACGACGACAGCAGCGCGGCGGCGGTGCAGAGCAATGCGATGGATCGTGCAAGCAACATGGTGTGTCCTTAGTCGATTGGCCGAGCACAGAGAAGGGTGGATGGGCCCGGTGGGGCAGAGGTGCGTCGCGGTCAGCGGGCGGAGCGGTCGTCGCCGGGAGGGCTTTTGTGGCAGCGGCGGGCGAGGTCGGGCTTGTCGACGGCTTTGCTGAGCGCTTCAAGATAATCGACCTTGCCGTCGAACACGAGGGCGGCCCCGGCCCAGGCACGCTCAGCGCGCCCGTTGCAGGGGCCAGCCCACGACGTCGATGCGGCGGGCGAAATGGATCAAGGGCTGGCCCGTTCGAGCCAGGGGGACCGGCACCACCGTGTCTTCTTCGATGTCGCAAAAGCCCGGCTGCAGCGGCCACGGCGCGTGCTGGATGTGGCCCCGCCGGGGCTGGCCGTCGTCGTCGACGGCGTAGAGACAATAGCGCTCGGTCAGGAAGTGCTCCACCGAACCAGGCTCGACCGCCATGACCGGACCGGTCGGTCCATAGCGGGCGACAAAGCGCCCCGGCGGGCCTCGGTGGTCGGTCCGCTCGGAGCGGTAGCGGATGGCGCCGTCGTCGTCAGCGCCGCTGCCGCCGGTGGTGTCGGGCTCGCACGACATGGTGGCCGACAGATAGTTCAGGTGGAAAAAGGTGCGGGCTGCCCAGATGGCCAGGGGCTGGCTGGCGTCGAGGCTGAAGAAGTACACGCCCGGGACGCCGCCGACGCTGACGTAGACGCGCACGTTGAGTTCGGGGAACGCCGACACGCCGGGGACGTCGGGGAGGAAGCGCCCGCTGACGTGCGCCATCCGAAAGGGCACCACGGCGAGCCAGGCGCGGCCCTCATGCAGGTCGAGGTCCAGGCACGCCGGCACCAGCGCCCGCAGGTCGTCGACGTCGACCGACCAATGCAAGAAGCACAGGTCACACCAGCTCATCGTCATCAGCCACGGCGAGGTCGGCGCCGGAAACGGTCGGTGATGCTCGGCGGCGCGAACGGCGTTCCAATTGGGGCTCATGGCATGGGTGTAGCCCAATGGTGCGTCGTCAGCTGCGGCGCGCCACGACCTCGCGCCACCAGGGGGTCGTGAGGCTGTCGCGCTCCAGCGGTTCGCCCAGGCGCGGTGTCAAGAGCGCCGCGTGCTCGCGTCGGGTGCGGGTGTACAAGCGCTCGGCGGGCTCCTGCCAGGGATGGAGCCCGAGGTCGAAGGTGCTCCAATGCACCGGGAGCAGCGCACGCGCGTTGATTCGGGCAAAGGCGTCAAAGGCCCCGTCGGGACCCAGATGGATGTCGCCCCAGGCGGGGTGGAAGGCGCCGATTTCAAACAGGGCGATGTCAAAGGGACCAAAGCTGGCGCCGATGTCGGCATGTTCGGTGGTGGCGCCGGTGTCGCCGGAGAAAAACACCGCGATGGCGGGGGCCAAGCAGGCACATCCCCGCCCACAACGTGGCGTTGCGATCTAGGGCGCCGCGCCCACTGAAATGCTGGGCCGGGACTGCGACGACGTCGACGGTGGCGCCCGCGCCGACCTGTGCACGCGAGACGCCACCGGCTTTGGCTGCGCCGGATCGACGACGACCCCCGCTGGCGTCCTGTCGTTCGACGCGCGGGTCCGCGGCCCGGCTTGGCACGGCGTGCCCGGCGAGGTCTTGAACTCGGAGGGCACGCTCACCGTCGTTGCCACGCAGCACTCCCAGCTCACGCCTGCGGAGGACGAAGGCGAAGGCGAAGCACCCAGAGTCGCGAACCGAAGGGCAAAGCCAGCCTCGTCATCAAGGGCAGCGACGGCGTCGAACACGCCATCGCTTTTCGAGGTCCCGATTCCCTGCTGCGATTCACGCACAGCCTGCGGCGAGAGCCTGGTCTCAAGGTGTGGGAGGACCTCAAGCTCGACATCGTTGAGGTCGGCGAAGCATGAGCGCCAGGGTCAACGGGGTCGCAGCATTGATGGCCGTGGGCGCGCCGCCGAAAACGTCGCCACCGCCACCGCGACCTCCGCTGGTGGCGATGGTGCCACCGGGCTGAGGGCATGGTCATGACCGGCGCACCGATCGCCGTGCACGGGACAAAGTCCATCGGGCGGTGTCGGCGAGAGCTGGATCAGGGCCCCCGCCACCCCCTGTCGCCACACTGATACGGTCACCAGCAGCGACAGCACCAGGACGCCAACGAAGCCGACCACGTCGACAACACCTGCGTCAGCATCGGCGCCGACCCGATGATCGATGTCGAGGCCAAGGCCGTTGGCCAGCAAGCCAAGGGCGATGGCCACCGCCGCCATGGTCGCCGCAAACAACGCCGCCACCCGGGGGCCGTGCAGGCGGCCGATGAGGCCGAGCGTCGTCAGGTTCGTGGCCGGGCCCGTCCATAGAAACGCGATCACGGCCCCGGGGGAGACCCCTTGCAGGAGGAGCGTCGCCGCCACGGGTGTCGAGCCGGACGCGCACACATAAAGGGGCACACCAACCACCGCCGCCACCACCACGTCGAGTCCTGCGGGCACGCGGGCAAGGACGTCAGCCTGCAGCATCGGTGAGGCCACCGCCGCCACGAGTAGACCGAGCAGAATCCACGGTCCGGTGTGGTCAACGGCGTCGAGGGTGCCTGCGACGAAACGACGTGCCATCGTGCGCCAGTCCCTCATCGTGGGACGCACCACCACCATGGTCGGCGCCGATCGCGCCGGCACCCGCGCCCCGACGATGGCGCCAACGGCGACGGCGAGCAAGAAGGCGCCTGCGGTGCGAAAGGCTGTGACCTCGGGTCCCAGCAGCGACAGGCTCAACAGCACGGCAGGAATCCCCACCTCCGGGGCCGCCACCAGGAAGGCCATCGCCGTCGGCGTGGGGACGCCTCGGCCGACGAGGTCGCGATAGAGGGGCACGACCGAGCAGGAGCACAGTGGGGTGGGCAGCCCGACGGCAGCTCCCACCGCAGCCTGAACGAGGGGCGACCCGGCCACGGTGGGCGGTGACACGTCGCGGGCGAAAGCCTGCATCAGCCCCACAACGAGGAAGGCCACGAGCATGGGCACCGCGCTGTCGAGGGTGATGTGCCACAGGGCCTGCAGGGCCTCAGTCTCGCCATGGAGCATGCCGAGGCTGACAACGACGGCAGCGCCCGCACCGGCACCGAGCACCTGCGCCATCCGCTCGCTGGGGGCTTGGGGGATCCCCGCCGGCCTCGCTACCGGCGTCATCAACATGGTGTAGAGCAAGGCTCCGATGAAGACCGCTTGGCTGGCGAAGAGCCCGTGGGCAAAGCGCCCCACAAGCAGGTCCGCACCCGCAGCGCCGATGGCCGTGCCGACGACGAGGGCTGCGGCGACGAGCAGGGTCACAAACAACCCGGCTCGCGGTCGAAGCACCGACCACAGGGCAATGCCCACCGGGATCCGATGCAACACGACGCTGACCGCGAGGGCACCGACGCCATGCTGGTCACCCACCAGGGCCGCACCGTCGAGCAGCGCGTGGAGTCCGGCCGAGAGGGTCATGAGCACCACGACGGTTCGCGACAGCGGCCCTGTCGACGCGCTCGGTGGTCCTTCTGGCCGGTCATGCAGCCAGGCGAGCACCGCGCCGCCGACCACCAGCGCCCCAGCCCACAGGCCAAGGTGCCCAACCGACTGGGGCACCGCGTGCAGAAACACGAGCCCCACCACCGTCACCAGCACGAAAGCGTCGAGGCCGTGCCCGATGGTCTTGCTGTGGAGACGGGCGGTGAGAGGCCCAGCCAGCAGGGCGAGGCAGCTCAGCAAGACAATCGGACCCACGCTCCACCTCGTCCGGTGGCATCCTCATGCAAGTCGATTGCATCTGCAATGACTACTTCGCAACGAAGACACGCAGCAACCGATCGCCAAACCATGGCGACGGCTGCGGCTACCGCGAAGATGTCATCAGTGCCGGGAGCCTGTGCGTCACGGCTGCCGGGAGCGCCAGCCAGGAACCGAAGGCCAGCGCTGGCTCAGGCGCAGGCTGCGCATCGGCCCTTGAGGAGAATCTCGTGGATGCTCCCCACCCGGGCCACCGCACGGGTCGTCTTCAACGTCACCGACTCTTCCGGAAGGCATTCAACGACGCCGCAGTCCTGGCAGACGAAGTGGGGGTGCTCGTCTCCCTGGGTGCGCAACTCGTAGCGCCAGGTGTGGTCACCCAGGTCGAGGCGATGCAGCAGCCCCGCCTCGAAGAGGTCCATGAGATTGCGGTAGACGGTCGGGCTTTCAATGCCGTCACCGGTGACAGCATCGACGACGTCGGCGTGGGTCAACGGCGTCGTGGCGGACTCCATCACCCGCAGGACCGCGGCCCGGGGCCCGGTGAATTTCAGCCCCGACGCGCGGATACGGGCCTTCAGCCCGGTCTGTTGCTCTGCCTGCGTCGTCTTCTTCGTCGCCATCGGTTTCCCGCCTGAGCTCTGCTTCCGCCGTGGAGTCTAGCTGCTTCGGTGCTCCCTGTCTTTGCGAAGAAAGCCGGCTCGGCGGTGTGTCGCCGAGGTGAAGCTCAGGATGTGGGCGGGGAACGCTGGCGTCATCCGGGTTCGTCGGCGTCCGGCTCGTCGAAACTCCACCGGGGAAATGGGTCGACCAGCGTGGCCCAGCCATCGACGCCAAGGTCCATCTCCCGATCGGAGAGCAGGCACGAACTGAGGGCGGCCTCCAACGCCCGCTGGTTCATCTTCTGGCCGATGACCACGAGTTCATTGCGCCGATCACCCCAGGTGGGGTGCCACCGCCCGAGAATCTCCTGCCGGGCCTCGTCATCCAGGCCCCAGGCCTCTTGCGGCATGGTGGCCCACCACGTCCCGGCCGGTTCATGGCGTACCAGGCCTCCGGCCCGCTGCATCAGGCCAACGAACTGCATCCGCGACGCCAACCAGAAGAAACCCTTGGCGCGCAGGACGCCCGCCCACTCGGCCGCCAGCAACGCGAAGAAGCGTTCGGGGTGAAAGGGCCGGTCCGAGCGAAAGACGAAGGAGGAGATGCCGTACTCGTTCTTCTCCGAGGTTTCGTTGCCTCGCAGCACTTGAAGCCAGCCGGGCGCCTGTTGGGCCTTCTCCATCGAGAAGAGGCCGGTGCCGATCACGTCGTCCACAGCGACGGTGCCAAAGCTGCTGTGCAGGATGCGGGCACTGGTGTTGAGCGAGCGCAGCACGGCCTCAAGGTCAGCGATCTCTTTGGGTTTCATGAGGTCGGTCTTGTTCAAGACGATGACATCAGCGAATTCGACCTGCTGCACCAGCAGGTCTGTCACCGTGCGCTCGTCATCGGCCGACAGCGCCAGGCCCCGATCCTTCAGGTCCTCGGCCTCCCGCCAGTCCTTCAGGAAGGAACGACCGTCGACGACGGTGACCATCGTGTCGAGCCGCGCCACGTCGGAGAGCGAATGACCGGCCTCGTCGGTGAACGTGAAGGTCTCGGCGATGGGGAGCGGCTCCGAAATGCCGGTGGACTCAATCAGCAGGGCGTCGAAGCGCCCCTCCTTCGCCAACTGCGACACCTCCTTGAGGAGGTCTTCGCGCAACGTGCAGCAGATGCAGCCGTTGTGCATCTCGATCATCTTCTCTTCCGTCCGCGAGAGAGCAGCGTCCCCACCCTTGACAAGGGCGGCGTCGATGTTGACCTCGCTCATGTCGTTGACGATGACGGCGACACGTCGGCCATCGCGATTCTTGAGGACATGGTTGAGCAGGGTCGTCTTGCCGGCACCAAGGAAGCCGGACAGAACGGTGACGGGGAGTGTGTTGGTCGTGGTCATGATCCTCAATTCCTGAGCGCGCGTGGTGATGCCCCTTGGGCCGGGGCCAAAGAGGTGGGCAGGTTCAGCTACGAAGCACAGTCAAACGTGACGACGACGCGATCGCCGTCGCTGTCGCCTTCCTGGGCCGGCGAGCGATGGCGGCAGCCCCGTGCATGCAGGCGGGTCCCCTTCATGACGACAAGGTCGCCAACGTTTGTGGTGATGGTGGCGCCGTCGATCTGCAGCTCGGTTCCCGGCCCGCGCAACGTGACGCAGCCGCGGATCTCGACCTGGTCTACGTGCCACCGGGGACACATCGGGGCAAGCAGCGTGCGCCAGCGCAGGCCGACGTGATCGGTGTCGGCCAGGGAGGCGAACACCTCCACGACCGCCAGCAGGGAGCCGAGCGTCAAGACGGCGGGGACATCGCCAACCTCGAGCACGAAGCGACCCTGCGGGCCCGGCAATGTCGCCAGATCGGCCACGAGGGCCCCCCGCCAGACGACGGCGACCACGTCGTCGTCATAGATCTGGGCCAGCTCGACTGGTGAGTCGACCACCACCAGGCGATCGGCGTGGGGCTGACCATCGACACCACCGCGCCAGGGGGCCTGCGGGCCTGGCTCAGGGGAGGCTTCAGGTGTGTTCATTGGTTCACGAGGGCCGTCGAGAACGCCCAGTGGGACAGATGCAGGCGTTGGCCCTCAAGCGGGGTCGTCTCGTTGTCGTCGGCGATCGCCACAGGCTGAAACGTCAGGTCGTGCAGGGTGCCGGCCATTGCCGACGTGAGGTCCAACGTCGAAAACTCGACCTGGCCAGCGGCGGTGGGCATCAGCGTCTCGCTGCAATGAAAATGATTGTCGTGGGCGGCACACCCGGTCTGGACAATGACGCAGACCGCACAGCTGGCGTAGCTCGTCTCATCGTCGTCGATGGCGACGACCGCGGGCGTCTCGGGGGCGCCGAAGCCGACGTAGCCCTCGAGGCGAAGCACGACGTCGCCGGCGACAGCCTGCACGATGTAGACGGCATCGCCCTGGCCATCGGTCGTTGACTGACCGGTGATGATCGCGTCGTCCATGTTCAGGGGCGCACGCTCTTCATCATCCTCGGCGACAGGCAGACAGGCGGTGCCCTGGATCTCAAAGCCGTCGTCGCAGTGGCAGTGTCCGTGCTCCTCACTGAAACCCGAGTTGGGCCCACAGCCGTCATCGGGCGCCTCCTCGACTTCAGGAGGTGGCCCACAGCCAATGCCCACCACGGTCACCCCGGTCACCCCGGTCAGAACGAGCGCTGGCATCAGCAGGGAACGAAGCGTTTTCGGCATGGGCACTCCAACGAGGTGACGTGGCGGGGAAGCGGGGCCGTTCAGGCCGGAAGAACCGTGTCTCTTCATGACGTGTGAGCATGGCGTGGCCGCCATCAGGCGCTGCAGCCGCAGGCTTGACCGCTGGGCTCGACGACGAGTCGCAGCCGGGTGATGCCGGTGCCGGCGATTGGCGGCGAGCGGTGGATGATGGCTGACGTCGTGTCAGCGCTGTGGGTGTGGTGGGTGTGCCCCGGGTGGCCGCGAAATGCGGCGACCGCGAAGCGGGGGAGGCGGTGTACGCGCGTCCAGTCGGTGACGATGGCCTGGTTCATGGCGTCGATCGTCGAAGGGCGAGGCAGGCCGCGTCCGCCGAGGTGCTCGCGCCGGGCGGCGCTGTCTTCGAGCCAGTCGGTGCCAGGGCCGATGCAGGTGGTGATCAAGCGAACGGCGATGTGGTCGACGTGAAAGATGCGGCACTCATCGCCATCGCAGGTGTGGAGCTTGACCCGCACGGTGTTGGTTCCCGTCATGCGCTGCAGGCACAAGGAGAGGCGATCGATGTCCGCAGCCAGCAACGCCCGGATCTCGGCTGGCAGGGCCTGTGGCAGCAGCGACGCCCCCACCCCGCGGCCGACCCGAACGTCGGTCTCGTCGAGGGCAACATCGAGGTGTGGAAATCGGTCAAATGCCTGCCGACGGGCGTCGCAGCCGGGCTGCCCGTCGCGCAACCAGATCGCCAGGTTCAGGCCTGGTCGGAGGGCACGGGCGAGGACCCGGACCGACTGGCCCACCGCCACATGGGCCGGCACCGGCGTCGCCGGCTCCATCATCGCCGGCACCGGCATGAGCCGCCGCA
>CAJBHN010000119.1 GCA_903952805.1 uncultured Myxococcales bacterium
ACGTCGTCACGCTGCCGGCCCGCTCGGACAACTCCGACGAGCGTCTGGCCCCGCGCCTGGAGGAAGTCCTGCGCAAGCCCGTGGTGGTCCCTGCCGCCGAGGCCGCCTGAGCCGTTTGCCCCGACCCCCGATTCCCGCACCTGTGACGACGACGACGAAACCGAGAGCACCAGGCATGAGCACCGCTGCGGAACATGTGAAGAAGCTCGTCACCGAGAGCAAGTTGGTGGTGTGCGTGGGCTCCGGCGGCGTCGGTAAGACGACGACGGCGGCGGCCCTGGCCATCGCCGCGGCCCGCAGTGGCCGCAAAGCCGCCGTCTTGACCATCGACCCGGCCAAGCGACTGGCGCAAGCCCTGGGCGTCGAGGCCATGGGCAATATCCCGCGCACGCTGACGCCGGAGTTGACGGCGCCCGGCAGCGTCGACGCCATGATGCTGGAGGCCAGCGCCGCCCTCGACGACTTCGTGCAGCGCCTGGTGCCCGACGCCGACCGCCGCGAGCGTTTGTTCCAAAATCGCCTGTATCAGGTCATCGCCCGCCACCTTGGTGGCACCCACGAATACATGGCCGTCGAGCGCTTGCACGCGTTGGTGGAGGAGAGCGGCTACGACGTCGTCATCCTGGACACGCCACCGACGGTGAACGCGTTGGATTTTCTGGATGCCCCCAATCGGCTGGCGGGATTCTTCTCGGAGAAGATCACGCGCTTCTTCGTGAAGCAGGGCGAGGACAAGAAGAAGGGTTTCATCGACAAGCTGCGCGACCGCGCCGGCGACCTCGCCATGGGCGTGCTCGGCAAGGCCCTGGGCGAAGGCTTCGTCGAGGAACTCGCCGACTTCTCGACCGCGTTTCAGGGATTGTTTGTCGCCATTCACGACCGCGCCGTCGCCGCCGACAAGATCTTGCGGGCGCCCACGACGTCGTTTCTGATTGTGTCTGCCGCCGACCCCGTGCGCACCGCCGAAGCCGAGGCGTTCCTGCAGACGCTGGACCGTCTGGGCATCCACCCTCGGGCCATCATCGCCAACCGGGTGCACATCGACCGCGGCGACATCGACGTCGACATTGCCTCGGTCATGGAGGCGCTGGTCCCGGTTGGCCTGGGCGCCGAAGCCGCCGACGCCTTCGAGGCCATCTCGACCGGCCAGCGCCAGTTGAAGGCGGTTCGTCAGCGTGATCGACGTGGACTTGCGCACCTGGAGCGCCTGGTGGGCAAGCAGCGGGTCATGGTCGTGGGCGAACTCGATCAGGAGGTGCAGGACCGTGCCGCCGTCGAGCACTTCCTCGCCGTCCTTGGCCTTGCGCGCGCCTGAGTCGGGGCCGTCAACGCCGCCACCGGCGTGTTGCCTGCCGCCGAGGTCATACAATGTGGGTGCGACGACTACCATGCGGTCGTCGCGCGCTGTCGGGGCCGGTTGGCAGGGGCTGCCGGGCGCGCCACAAGCCCTCCCATGAGCCAGCTGCCCTCGCTTCGTATGTCCCTTTCCCTGTGGTCGGCGTTGGTGCTGGGGGCGGTGCTGTCGTCGGGCTGCGAGGGGGCGGTGGAGCCCGATCCGTCCGCCAGCGAGTGCGTGCAAGCCGAGGGGTGCGACGTCGGCGAGGTCTGCGTCGCCGGCACCTGCACGGCGGCCCCCGAGTGCCTGGCCATCGACGACTGGCCGTTTTGTCGCGACGCGCTCAATGAGCTGCAGCCAGACCTGGGCCGCACCGCCATCTGTCAGCCTGACGAAGTCGACAGCCTGGTGGCCCATTGTCGGGTCGCCTGCGAGGTCGACGCCGACTGCGGCAGCGACTCGCTGTGCACCGACTTTGGCTCCTGTGTTGCGGGCCTCAAGCGCGCGCCGCCGGGCCTGACGCCGGGTACCCACGCCCGCTTGTTGGCCGGGGTCGGGGAGGCGGTGCTGGATGTGCCGTTGACGACGTCGTTGGGCGGCTTGAGTTCACGGGCCGGTTCGGGCGATGGGGCCTGGGCCGACGGCATGGATGCCGCCGTGGGTCGCCTGGAGGGCTTGTTTGCCAAGGCGGTCTCTCTCGACGCTGGCGACGGTCGCCTGCTGTTGATTCGCCTGCCGATCATCTTTCCCACTGGCGCCATGACCGAGGCCATCGCCGCCCGCCTGCAAGAGGCGACCGGCGAAGACTGGCGCGACGCCCTCACCGTCACCGGCACCCACACCCATTCGGGGCCCGCGCGCTTCTTGCCGTTGCTCGGCGACAGCGAAGCGGTGCTTGGGCCCTTTGGCATTGGCACCTTTCGCCAGGAGATCTTCGACCGCGTCGTGGCGTCGTCAGTGACCGCAGCCTTGGCGGCCATCGAGGCCCAACAGCCGGCGCGTTTGGGCTGGACCATCGTGGAGTCCTTCGACACCGACGACGCCATCGCCCAGGACCGTCGCTCGGAGAGCCCGCAATTTGACGACAATCGCGCGTTGGTGTTGCGGGTTGACGACGACGCCGGCGCGCCGCTGTTTGTGCTGACGGGCTTTGGCGTGCACCCCACCGACAACGGCTCCAATTGGGCGACCAACGAAATCTGCGGTGGCGTCGAGCGAGCGCTGGAGGCGGCCCTCTTCCCCATCGCCAACCGCGTGGTGCCCGTGCTCTTCGTCAACGGCGCCGGCGGCAGCATGTCACCGGCGGCGGGTGGTCGGGGCTTCGCGGTGCCCCACGGCGCCGACTACACCGGTGCGGTCTTCGCACAGCGCGTGCTGCCGGCGTTGTTGGCGTTGACGACGACGGCCGATGTGCCGGTGAAGGCCCGCGCCCACCGCTTCGCCATCACCACCAGGTCAATCGGCTATGAACCCGGCGAATGGTTCAATCCCGGCGCTCCCCCCTTTGGTGGCGAGGTCACCTACGGCGGCCTGAACTGTTTCCGTGGTGTCGCCGACGACGGCGAGGTGCCGTTTTCGGCCCACCTCGACCGGCCCGAGATGTCGTGCGGCATCTCGTTTCACACGTTCTTGTTCAACCATCCGCCGTCGGTGTTTCAGCGCACGCAGGTCAACGCCATCGACGTCGCCGGCCTCGCGATGCTGACGTTGCCGGGTGAACTGACGATGGAGTTGCAGTGGGGCATTGCCGCTGAATTGCAGCGGAGCGCCGGCATCGATCCGTTGTCGTTTTTTTCCCTCGGCTACAGCAACGACCACTTGATGTACCTGCTGCCGACGTCGTTGGATGAAGACGCGCCGCCGTGGCCCGGCTACGACGGTCCCGCCCCCAGCACATTTCCGCCCTTTGCCTTCTCCCCCATGCGCGGTGGCTTCGAGGCCGACACCTCGATCTTTGGCGACCGCTTCGGCGACACCGTCATCGCCGAGAGCATGCTCGCCTGGCAGCGTCTGCAAGACGCCACGCCGTCGTCGGCCGAGATCGCCCCGCCGGTGTACTCGACCGACATCAAGGCCCCCATCGCCGTGCTCGACACCCCGGCGGATCGAACCGGCGTGGTGCTGGCGGCGATGCCGGCCACGGTGGCGCGGCGCACGCCCGTGTCGTTCTCGTTCGTCGGCGGCGACGTCGCCGTCGAGGGGCAGGGACCGCGCGTGACCGTCGTCGACGCCAGAGGCAGTCCGGTATTGCTGCCATCGGGGCGACCATTTTCGACGGAGCACGCGGTGTTCCCGCTGCGTGTCGAGCGCATCAGCGGCGAATGGCATTGGACGGCGACGTTGGAGGTGCCGACGTCGTTTGCCGCCGGCAGCTACGCGTTGCTGGTCGAGGGTCGCGTCCAGCGCGATGGCGCCGTCATACCGTGGAGTCTGACGTCGTCGTCGTTCACGGTGACGCCGGGCGCCTTGACCGTCAGTGCCCAGCGCGATGGCCCAGACCTCGTCGTCCGCGTCAGCCTCACCACCGACGTCCCCACGCTCGAAAACGAGCGCATCACGGGACGCCTGTTGTTGGTGGACCATCGCGTGCCGAGCGGTCGCCTGGCGCCGCTGGCCAGCGGCACGTTGCTGCCCGCCGGTGTCGTGGTGCGACCCGCCCTCGGCGGCCCCGACCTCGTTGGCGGCAGCGTTGATGAAGTCGTCATCGACGGCGACCCCGCCACCGTCGTGCGGGTGGCGAACGTCGGCGACGGCGCTGTCACAGTCTCTGTCACCGACGCCTTCGGCAACGTCGGCAGTGTCGACGTCGACGCCGTCGTCATTCCCTGACGAGCTGGCCCGGGCGGCGTCAGTCGAGGTGGCCGCGGTCATCAGGCGCCGTGGCGTTGGCGCTCACCGTCTCGAATTCGACATCACCCGCTCCCACGACATACACGCCAGACATGATCCTGCTCAGCCTTTTCCTTCTCGCTCAAACTCCCAATGTCGCTGCTGCTCATGACAGCCCGCCAGCGACGACCGCTGCCGACGCGTCGTCTGCCGTCGTGGACACGCCGCCAGTCCCAGCGGCGTCGCAGCCAGCGACGACGGCAGCGGCGCCAAAACCCGACGCTGTCGATCCCGTCGCCGTGAAGAAAGCGCGGGCCGACAAGGCCAAGCAGGTCGCCGGTGGCGTCGCCGTTGCCAACGCCGTGTCGTTTCCGGTGTTGCTGACCGGTGGTGTCATCGCCAGCATGATCCTCCTGCCCATCTCACCCTTGCTGGGCGTGGCGGCGTTGGCCATTCCCGTCGTCGGCGTGCCGCTCGTGGTTGGCGTCACGGCCTTCCTTCTGGTCGACGCCGATGACATCGGCACCGTGCTGGTTGGCACCGGCGCTGGCCACTACGCGGGTCTCGTCGTTGGCACCATCGGTGGCGCTCTGGTTGGCTTGGCGAGCGGCGCACTGCTGGTCTTTCCCTCCTTCAACGACTCCGGCTTTGCCGGGGCGGTGGGTGTGGTGGTGACGATTTCCACCGCTGCGCTGGGAGGCGTGGTCGGCGCCGGCGTTGGTGGCACCATCGGCTCGGCGATGGGCGCGTCGGTCGCCATCACCAACTTTTCCGAGTAGCGCACCTCGTCTTCGTCAGCGGGGCTCGACGCGACGCGGGATGACCTCGCGGTTGCGGCAACGTCCTCGTCGCGTTCAGTCCCCCCGCCACCGCCGGTGTCGCGCGGTCCTGGTCCGTCCCGGTCATCTGGTCACCAGGTCGGGGCGGCCCGACCGCCCAAGGCTCCAAGCTTGGGTCAGTGTTGGTGTCGGACGGCCAAACTGATCCTCTTCTTCCGATGTGCGGACCAAAAGCCAGGCCCCAAACCGACAAGCAGGTCGCGACGATGATGTCGTATGCATTGAGCGAGACGCCGGTGGCGTGCGTGGCCGGGCTCTCGATCCTGGAATTCAAGACGTCGTCCTGCGGCTCGCGGATCGGGGCTTGATGGCCGTCTTTCACCCCGCCACGGACCACGACCTGGCACTCTTCCGCGAGTTCGAGGGCTCCCTGGAGTACGTGGATGAGCGCTTGAGTGACCGCTCCGACGTCGTCTTCAACTGGACGATCGTGGGCGTCGAGCCCTGTGCAGGGGGAAAGCGCATGCTCCTCAACGAGCGCTCGAGCTGCGCGCTGGCGTGGGTGGTCGGTGACGGCGAGCGCTTCGGCCGCGTCGTCGCCGTCGACGCCG
>CAJBHN010000120.1 GCA_903952805.1 uncultured Myxococcales bacterium
ACCGACGGGACATAGAGCGCGCGCAGGCGGCGACCCGCGACGTCGACGTTGGTGGCGACCAGCTTGCCATCAGGGACGCTGAGTTCGACGCCTGTGGGAACGACCTCGTTGCCCCAGGCATCGGCGGCCGTGACCACCACCGTCGCTCCAGCACTTCCATCAGCAATGACCTCGCCCAACGGCGCCATGTGCAGTGACGCCGCCCTTCCCGGCAGCAGCATGACCTCAGCGCTGCCCAAGACGCGTCCGTCGACACCGCGCACAAAAAGCCGCGCCGACGGCCGACCACGCGTGCGCGGCAAGACCCATGTCACCAAGCGTGCAGTGTCGGTACCGGTCGGTCCCTCGATACGTCCGCTGTCGACGTCGACGATGGCTGCGCCGAACGGGACGATGTTGCCACCGAGGTCAAACACGCTCAGGCGCACCAGCAGCGCGGGGTTCTCGTCAGCAGTGACGGCAAGCCTTGGTACGACGATGTCAGCCCGCGCCGGTGAGCCGCCGACTATCCTCAGCGTGGTGCCAGCGACGGACAGGGGAGCTGCATCAAGACCCACCTCGAGAGTTGCTGACTGGGCAGGCGCGGCGCCGACGTTGCATGTCAACAAGAACACGCCAGGCGCCAACTGCACGGGTGCATCGACCTGAAGGACGCCGGACTTGGCCAGCAAATGGGCGTTCTCAACGGGGGCACCATTGAGGTCGACGACGAAGGCCAGCACGCGTGCAATGCCGCTGCCGTCGCCGACGACGACCTCATCCAAGGACAGCAACGCCAGGCGATTGAACTCGGGCACGCCGAGGTCGATGTTTTTTTGGCTTTCGTTGCCAGCGATATCTATGCTCACGGCCACGGCTCCGTCGGTGCCGGGCGGAACCGCGATGGCCACCCGAGCATCTCCGTCAGAACCGGCTTCAACAGGGCCGAAGCTGTCGGCACCAACCAACACGGTCACCTTGGAGCCAGGCTTGGTGCTGACCGTCGTTTGGCCCTTGCCCCATAAGGGCACCGCGACGAAGCCGACCGCGGTGTCTTGGCCGTGCTCAATCATGGCGGTGACGATGGCGACGTGGGGAAAGCCATCCGTTGGTGGCGTAAAGCGCGCCAGCCAGACACCTGCCCCTTGACGCTCAAGCCCATCAATCGTGCCGGTCGACACAAGCAGGGATGGAGACTCGACATCGAGCAGCGAGCCGTCGTCGTCCCTCGCCTCGATGCGCACCGTGGCGTGTGCGGTCTCCCCGAGGATGACCCTGGCGGGCTCAACCTGAAAGCTGAACGTATCAACGTCGACGACCTGCGGTCGCGGCGCTTCAGCGCGCGCGGTGTCCGCCAAGAAGAGCATCGTCAGCACCAGCGCCGCATTTTGCACTTCGCGACCTTATGAAGCTCCGGGGACAGAGTCGACATTCGACCGCAAGGCCGCCACAGTCGTCACCGATGCACGTCAGGCTTGCCGTTTCCGCCCCAGACTTGGTCCGTTGCCTCGCGCTGCGTCGTGCGGTGTTTATCGATGAACAAGCGGTCCCCGAGGTCCTCGAGCTCGACGGTCATGACCACGATGCCCTCCACTTCATCTGTGTCGATGACGACGATGAAGGCGACGATGACAAGCGCCCGGCCCTGGGCACCGCACGTCTGCGGGCGATTGACACCGACACCGCCAAGGTCCAGCGGGTGGCCGTCGGCCGACAGAATC
>CAJBHN010000121.1 GCA_903952805.1 uncultured Myxococcales bacterium
CGAGAAGGTCCTTCACGACGACGGCATTGCCCTCGGCGACCTCCACGAACAGCTTCCGCGCCAGTGCAACCCCGGCGACATCGAGGCATCGCGACTGCGGGCGCACCTGCTCGGCCGCAACGGGGCCGCGCAGGTAGCGCTTCACCCTTGTTCATTCCGCTCCCGAGGCACGCGAAGCCGTCACGGTCCGACAGCCCCGCAATGACGGCTCACCGCGCCCGCATGGCCGACCCAAAAGCCAGACTGGCCACGCACGCCCGAGCTGGACTCGTGGAGTTGCCGTTCGCTTGGTTTCGTCAGCGATTTCGGGTGCACCAACTCCCGGTCCGCGGGCGCACCCATGTGACCAGCGTCGTCCTCCTCTACGCACTTACGTTCAACATCATGCAGCACGCTGCCTCCCTGGCGGGGTAGGGGCGGCGTGCCGAGCACCCGATGTGCGCGCTACTCAGCGAGTGCGCCAACTGATTTCCGGGCAGGCTCCGGGATGAGAAGCGGCGACTGCCAGTGCGCCCTTCGGATGCCGACCAGCAACGAAGAGAGGCCGCTTTCGCGGCCTCCAATCGTTCACTGTTCTTTTCACTCTGTGGCGTTCCCAGGGGGATTCGAACCCCCGTCATTGCCGTGAAAGGGCAATGTCCTGGGCCTCTAGACGATGGGAACCCGAAGGACGTGTACCATCTAAACAACCATTGCTCGCAAGGCAAGCCCCGATTGATCAACACGCTGCCAATGCGGTGTGCTTGACGTTGGTGTGGTCGCAACGTGGTCGGCCCCTGCGGTCAGTTGCCGCCGACGTCCTGCAGCATGTCGATCATGTGTTGGGGGCTTCGTCGTTCGCTGCCACCGCCCACGATGCCATCTCGATGGGTGCCACCGACCACGATGGCGCGGCCGAAGACGTCGACCTGGACCAGGTCCGAGCGGCCGAAGCTCAGGGGGATCTCGACGGCCTCAAAGGTGCCGACACCGGTGGCGCCCGCCACATACAGTTCGCTTTCGATGACGCTGATGGTCGGAAAGCCCGGCTGCTCCAGCGGGCGGGTGCCGCCGGCGATGAGAACGTTACCGTCGCCCATCAAGAACGCTGCGGGCTGTTGGCGCACGCTTTCCATGTCGGGGAGGGGCTGGAAGCTTTGGGCGGTCCGTCCGTAGAGCTCAGCCGACGCTGATGGGGCCAGGCCGCCGGCAAAGACCTCGCCGCCGACGACCAAGACGCGGCCGGCGCCCAGGTGGACGGCTGCATGATGGCGGCGGGCACGACTGGGGACGGCGGTCGGGCGCAGGCGGGGATCGGCCGGGTCGGGCACGAAGAGATCGGCGGCGCCCTGGGCGTTTTCGATGTCGCCGCCCCCCAGCAGCAGCACCTCGCCGCCGTCGATCAACGTCGCGGTGTGGCCCAAGCGGGCTTGGCTCATCCGGGTGCCCACGAGCGTGAACGACGCTGTCCCGAAGGTGTTGGCGTCGCGCGGCTCTGTCGGCGCCCGGAACAGCTCGCAGGTGTCCAATGCTTCGCCGCCAGTCCCCACGCCCCCGCAGACGAGGATGGTGCGGGGCCCGAGTCCCGCCGTCGCGGGCAGCAGGGTGGCCGTGTGCTCGGCCCGTGGGCGTCTGAGGGCCACGGGCAGGGCAACGTCGACGCCGTTGACGTTGATGATCGATGCCGTGCCGACGACGGCGCCGGTGGCGTCTTTGCCGCCAATGATGACGGCGAGGTCGGTGTCGATGGCGGTGGCGGTGTGATCGCGGCGAGGGCTGGTGAGGGCACTGGTCTCGATAAACACGCCATGTTCGGCGTCGAAGGCACGCCCCCGACCCGAGGTGGCCCCGGTGTGGGGGTCGATGCCGCCCAACGACACCAGCGCTGCCCCCGACGTCGGCAGCGCTGCTGCCACGTACGCCGTGCCCTGGCCCATGAGCCCAAAGGAGAAAAAGCTGTTGTCATTCAGCCGGTATTCTTCGGCGTGCGGATGCGGGGTCACCCGCGGCGCGGTCGCAAACCCGCCCATGAAGGTGACGATCTCGTCATTGTCGCCAGTGACCAGGACGGCGCCGCCGACCCGACCCTGCGCCAGCTCGTTGTCTGGCGCGAAGCGGGCAAAGGCTGGACCGAAGGGAACCAACACCTCTGCCGACGTCAGCGGCAGGACGCTGAGGTCCTCGCTCCTCGCCAGCAGCGGCAGTCCCCCGGCGACCAGGACGATGTCGTTGGCCAAGGCCGTCACCATCGGGGATATGCGAGGGTCGGTGTCGACGGTCGGGGCATCGATGACGGAGGTGTCGCCGAACGGATCGCGGATGATCAGGGGGTCGCCAATGGCCACGCCGCTGGCGCCGAGGCCGCCGATCAGCATGGCGCTGCCGTCTTGCAGGCGGGCCACGCCGGCGAGCGCGCGCACGGCAGGCAGGGTGAATGTGATGGCCGCGCCTCTGGTGACGGGGTCGAAGCGGACGACATTGTCCACCAGGAAGCCGCCCGCGTTGCGGCCGCCAACGGTGATGAAGCCGCCGTCGATGTCGACCAGCCGCGTCTCATCGCTGCGGGCGGGCAGGCCGGCGATGGCGGTGACCTGTCCGGTGGCGACGTTGAGGATCTCGCCGCCGGCCTTGCTGACTTCGACATCAAGATCGAGCTCGCGGCCCAGACCGATGGCCACCTCGGCGCCACCGAGACTGGTGACGATCGGGCCGATTCGCCCCCCGTCCAGAAAACCCCGATCGTTGTCGCTGCAGACACCGACGACGGCTTGACTGCCGGGGCATTCCAGCACGTCGTCGTTGGGGCGGTAGATCTCGACGGTGCGGATGACCACGCCGCCAACGCGGGCGCTGCGGCCACCGACGATGGCCACCCGGCCGTCGCCGAGCATGACCGCCCCCGGTTCGGCGCGCCCGCGGGCCATGGTGGCGACGATGCGGGATCGACCGGTGGCTGGGTCGAAGCGTTCAATGGTGTCGTTGACCCGCCCATTTTCGCCGTAGCCACCCACCGCCAGGATGGTGCCATCAAGGAGGGCCACGGTGGCGAAGCCGGCGCGGGCTTCTTCGAAGCCGCCGTAGGCCGTCCACTCGGCATTGGGTCCCACGACGATGCCGCCGTCCGGCGTGCCGACGAAGCCGCCGTCATCCACGCCACTGTCGACGACGAAGCCGCCATCCTCGACGCCGGCGTCTTCGAAGCCCGCGTCGACCGCCGGGGCGTCGATGCCGGCTCCCCGCAGGGTCAGGGTGCGCACGGGGCAGGCGTTGGCGCCCAACGGCGCATGGCTCAGGCGCAGCTCGGTGTTCAAGATGGTGCGGGCCGTCGGCGTGAAGGTCAGCAGCACCGTCTCGTCGTCCTGGGGCGTCACGGAAAAGCCATCGGGGATGTCGAGGTCGTAATGCTCGCCATTTTGGCTGAACGTCACGGCGAAGGCATTGAGGGTGCGGTTGCCGGTGTTTTCGATGACGACGCTGGCGCTGCGGCTGTCGTCGTTGGCGATGACGTTGCCAAAGTCGACGGTGTCGCCGTCCCTGGTGCGGACTTCGAAGTCACAGACGATCTCCGTCACCGGCTCGGGGTCGCAGTTACAGCCGCCGGGAACGATGCCGCAGGCCAGCAAGGCCCCGGTGAGAGCGACGGGCAGCAGCGAGCGGGGAGGGACACAGCGCATGCCGTGTTGATGCCATGTCGTCGGGATTTCAGCCATGACAGGCCCTCACCGCCTGGGTTTTTTGGACGCCGCAAACAGGTCGAGTTGGGGTCGCAACCGCGGCGGGCTGGTCGGCGCCTTGTGGCTCTGGTGCTGGGCTCGCTCCATGCTTCGGGAGAGTTCGTCGTCGTCGACGGGGTCGAGGATTTCGACGAGGACGCCATGGCGGGCGCCGACTTCGATCAGCCGCTCGTGGCCGCGACGGCGGATCGCGGGCGGAATGCGCTTGTGGACTTCGCGGGGGCCAGTCTCCTCGTCGGGGCGCTGCCAGGGTTCATCGGCAAAGACCCCCTGCAACAGGGCTTTTTGCATGCCGGCCAGCCGGGCCGCGATGACTTTGGCGCGCTCCTGGGTCAGC
>CAJBHN010000122.1 GCA_903952805.1 uncultured Myxococcales bacterium
GGCGCGGGTGTGGCCGGCGCAGGCGTGGCCGGCGCAGGCGTGGCCGGCGGCGCAGGGGCGGCCGGCGCGGGGGCCGCCGACGCCGCACCTGGGTCGGTGGCCGGCTCCCCACCGGAGGTCGACTCATCGGGGGCGGTAGGCTCGGCGGCGGCGGCAGCCGGTGGCGCAGGTATGGCGACGGGCTCCGACAAGAGGTGCTCGGCCGTCAGGTCGGGCGGCAAAGCCTTGTGCGGGGCCGCCACCCCGGCCGTCGCCTCTGCTGGCCGCTCCGAGAAGTAGACGATCGACGCGGTCTGCCCGGTGCCCTGCACCTTGTAGGTGACTTTCTTCGACTCCAAAATATCGAAGAAATACAAGAATCTCTTGTATTTTGACTCTTCCTTGACCGACCATTCGTAGCTGGGCTCATCGAGGAATACGGCGGCCCCCACGCTGCGGGCGCGCTTGATGAGTCGATAGTTCACGGCCTCGATGGCATAGGCCTTGTCGTCCTTGAAGAGAGGCGAGGCCCCGCCGACCGTGGGCAGGCCCTGCAAATCCGGGACGCCCACCGTACCGACGGTGACCACGGGCATCGTGCTGCCCTCGTAGAAGCGGCTGGCCGTGCGGTCGTTCTGGTTGTCCTCGCGAAGCTGGAAACGAAAATTCTCGCCGTCGATGATCTTGGTCTTGCCGTTGTCGGTGACCGTCACCGTCACCGTGGCTTCGGCGGTCACGATGACGCCGGGTTTGTAATACCCTTCGACGCCATGCTTCGGGATGGAAACCCTGTCCATGTCGACGCTATTGGTGGTCCTTGAAATCTCTGTCGTCACGCACGCCGTCCCACAGCCCAGAACTGCGGCGATCAGTACGCAAGCGTCACCCATTCTCATGTCTTCCCCCTGTTATTCTCTAACCGGTTCGCGCCCCAGCCCCACGTGGAGTGCGTCCCGGCAAAACTGTCATACCCTGCTTCGCGGGGCCGGGGCCATTTATATCATGAGGACCCGTGCGACTGTCAAATACTGAAGCGCGATGCACAGGTCGATCGCGTCACCTGCTTTTGCCGCACGCACCGCATCAGTGACCAGGCTCGACAGTCAGGTGCCCACCGGTGCTGTCCATCAGACATTGTCGACGATGCAGCGCTTCCGACGATGAATGCAGGGAAACATGCGCCCCCTGGCTAGGGCTCGACCACGAAGCCGTTGGTCACATTCGAACTCAGGTTCAGCTGCCACGCCTGCCCAGGCGTAAGGTCGTTGTTGGTCGTGACGACGAGATCGACCACACCCGATGCGGGTACGGTGACGACGACGCGACTGCAGGAGTCTGAAAAGACGGCGACGTCGTCGTTGGCGACATCGCATTGCGACGTGGCCGGCACCAGCGTTGCCGACGACGACGTCGACGTCGGCCCGACGAAGCCCGGCTTGTAGGCAGCGAGGAAGGGGTCGAAAGAAGGCGAGCAGGTCGCCGCCGCGACGTCTGTCACCCTGGCCGTGAGTTGCTGGCTCACCGCTGCCACACTGCGCACCCGCACACGCTTGAACGGCAGGTTCCCCTCCACAGCCGCATTGGCGTCGCAGCCAGCGTCGGGACGTCGGAAGAACCCACCATCGAGCGTGCCGGTGACGGTCGTGGAACTGACGCCGCCAGATTCGCAGGTGCGCCCATCGGGACCAAGCGTGAAACCGGGATTGCAGCCGCAGGTGAACGAACCCGTGGTGTTTGTGCAGGTCTGAGCGCAACCACCGTTTTGTGTGTTGCATTCATTGACGTCGTCGCAGGCGCGGCCATCGGCGGCAAGCACGAAGCCTTCGGTGCAGCTGCACTCAAACGATCCAACGGTGTTGTCGCAGTTCTGGGCGCAGCCAGCGACTCCGGCGTCGCATTCATCGATGTCACTACAGGTGACACCGTCAGCCTCGAACGCGAGGCCAGCACCACAACCGCACGCGACACCGCCAACAAGATTGATGCAGGCATCGGCGCAACCACCGTTGTTGGTAACGCACTCGTCGACGTCGTCACAGGTGCGTTTGTCGGCGGCGAGGACGAAGCCTTCACGACACGAGCATGTAAAACCGCCTTCGGCATTGCTGCAAGTCTGGTCGCAACCACCGTCGTCGGTGGCACATTCATCGACGTCGCTGCAGGTCTGTCCATCGGCCTCAAGCGCGAACCCTGCGCCACAAGGACAGGCCGCCGACGAGCCCGGACCGCCGCTGCACTCCGCGGGACAAAACCCGTCCGCGGGGCACGTCGACAGGACACCGGTGCCGTCGTCGCAACGCGTCCCCGGCTCACACGGGTCGCCCGGGTCGACGACGCAGACGGGTTCGCCACCAGACACCTCACATCGCGCGCCGATGGCGCCGCAATTGATAAAGGTTCCACGTCCACCGGGTGTCCCGTCGACGACACAATCGACGACGATAAATTCTTCGACACAGGTCCCAGCGGTTTCGACATCGCAATCCGGTGCAGGCACACAGATGCCCTGGCCCGAAGCCGGATCGATGACGCAATCGCGATCAGCCCCGGCGCAGTTGGCCGTCGGACCACCAGCGACGACGCAGACGCCGTCATCGTCGGCGACGCAGACAGCACCATCGGCATCCGCCACGCACGTGCCGCTCGACGACAGCGGCGCACCGGCACAGTCGATGGTTTGCAGCGTGTCGTCGCCCGGGTCGGCGGTGCCGCCGTCGTTGCAGGAGACGAGTGACGTGCCGACACAGCTGCCGCCAACGCCGACGTCACCGCACGGCCCCTCGCCTTCGCCTTCGCCTTCGCCTTCGCCTTCGCCTTCGCCTTCGCCTTCGCCTTCGCCTTCGACGACGTAGTCGATGCCATCATCGACGGGCAGTGGCGGCCGTTTTGGAGGTAAGGCCGTTGCCGGCACATCTGGACAGCCAGAAGCCATGACAGCCAGCACGACAAAGACGGACATGCGAGCCATCAGACACTCCGGGATGCTGCTGAGTGTCTGCCACTTCGCTGCCGCAAGCCAACCTCTCCATCATTTCACATCCCGCCTCCATCGCCGCCGTGGCGCATTGCGTTATCGGCGGGTCGAGGTGGAGGGCCGGTGTTCGAGCCGGTCGAGCCAGAACGGCCCGGCGCAGATGACATCGTCGCGGGCAAAGATGCGGCGCGGCACAGGAGGCGCGGTGTCGGCCAATTCCTGCGCAA
>CAJBHN010000123.1 GCA_903952805.1 uncultured Myxococcales bacterium
ACCAGCCGCTGGTTGATGACGCCGAGCAGGGCGTCGGCGACGAGGTAGTTTTCGACCTCCATCGCCCGTAAGCGTTGGACGGCCGAGATGGCGTCGTTGGTGTGAAACGACGAAATGACGAGGTGGCCGGTCAGGGCGGCGGAGCAGGCGAGCTTGGCCGTCTCTGCGTCTCTCGTCTCGCCGACGAGGATGATGTTGGGGTCCTGGCGCAAGAACGTGCGCATGATGTCGGGGAAGCCGAGGTGGATGGCCTCGTTGACCTGCACCTGGGTGATCCCTTCCATCGTGTATTCAATGGGGTCTTCAATGGTCGCAATCGATATCTCGGGCGATCGCCGCTCGGCCAACGACGCGTACAGCGTCGTCGACTTGCCCGAGCCCGTGGGGCCGGTGACGAGCACCAGGCCGTTGGGCCGATAAAAGAGATTGCGGATGGCGGTGCAGACCTTGTCGGCGAGGATCAAACTGCCGAGGTCGGCCTGCAACGACGACGGATCGAGCACGCGCATGACGATTTTTTCGCCGTACTTCGTGTTCACCGTTGCCAGGCGCAGGTCGTAGTTCTTGTTGCCCTGCTTGAGACTGATGCGGCCGTCCTGGGGCAGGCGCCGCTCGGCGATGTCGACGGAGGCCAGCACCTTCAAGCGCGAGATGATGGCGAGGTGGGCGGCGATGGGGATGTCACCGGGCCGCACCACCAGCCGACCATCGATGCGGTAGCGGATGACGAGGGTGTTGCGCTCGGGCTCGATGTGGATGTCAGAGCAGCCGCGGTCGATGCCCTCAAAGATGATCATGTTGAGCAGATCGACAATGTCTGACGACGTCGACGCTGCCTTCAGCTTGTCGGCTTCGGCGCCGTCGCCGGCGGAGCCGAAGAAGCTGATGGCACCCTTGCTCAAGGCCACATAGTTCTTCGTCTGGGCCTGCTGCTGCAGCACGCGCGCCGCGAGGTTCTGCGTCATCTGCGTGGCCATGAAGCGGTTGAAGTCGTCTTCGGCCACGGCCATCAACTTGATGTCGACGCCTCGCAGCATACGTTTGACCTCGTCGAGGCCGACCTTGTTTTGCGGGTCGACGCAGGCCAGCGTCACGATGCCCGCCGCCGTCGACACCGGCACCATTTTGTGGCGCAGACAGACGTTGTGCGGGACCGCGTCGCGCAGCTCGGTGGGGATGCTCGCCCCGCGCAAGGTGCCAAAGGCGACCCGCTGCGTGCGGTTCACCTGGTCGAGACGGCGCGCCAACGTCGCGGCGATCGTGATGCCCATCTGGGGCACCGCCTGCACCAGCCGGAAAAACACATCACGGTGCAACACCCACAGACTGGTGCGCTCCAGGGCTTTCACGCTGGCCTTGCGACCCTCGCCGGTGACCAGCGCCATCTCGCCAAACGCCTCGCCCCGACCCAGGGCGGCGACGTCGACGGTGAGGCCCATGGTGGCGTCGGTGACAAAGACCGACACAAAGCCGTCTTCGATGACGTACATCGCGTCGCCGGGGTCGCCTTCGTTGAAGACGATGTCGCCGGCGGCGCAGACGCGCTTCTGCATCCACGACGTCAGCTCGCTCCGCACCTGGGCCGTCAGCGGCGCGAACAACGGAATATGATCCAGCGGCGTCGGCCCTGCGGCAGCAGCAGCTGCTGCTGTCGTCGTCGTCGACGTTGGACCGGGGGCCATCGGTGCCATGGGAGGCTTGGGCTGGTCGGACATGGGCTACTTCCTCACGTTGGCGGTGCGCAGGCGTTCGGCAAGGGTGCGGGCAAAGAGGTTGAAAACGCGACGGGCAGCCTCGTCGTGATTCATGATGAATTGGCCAAAGCGGTCCTTCGAGATGAACAGCGCAAAGACGGCGCCCACGGCCACGACGCGGGCCGACGTGGGAGCCGCATCGAGCAATGACAGTTCGCCGACATAGCTGCCCGGGCCCAGGCGAGCGAGCTCAGTACTGCCCACGGTGTCGCCGCGCAGCACGCGCACATCACCCTGCACGACGACAAACAGGCCCCGCCCGGGTACGCCCTGGTCGACGATGACCTCGTCATGGCCGTAGCTGACCTCCTCACATGACCGATACAAGTCGCGCATGTCCTCGGCGCGCAGCTCGGCAAAGATCGGAATGCCCTTCAAGAACGTGTAGGCGTCGTCCTGCGGCTGCGGCACGCCCTGCTTGCCCGAGAACGGGTCGACCAGTCCCGAGAACGGATCGCGTGGTGTCACGGGCAACGTCGCAGGCCCCACCGTCGACGTCGGCATGGGCGTCGGCCTTGGGGCCGGGACCGCGGGCGTTGGCGGCGGCCCCGCGACCGACGGCGTCAGCGATGGCGCTTCGTCGTGAGCGACCAGCAGGTTGTGCATGCGGGCTCGCACCTGGGCGGCTTCGGCTGCGCGGCCCATGCCGTCGAGCAGACGGGCGAGCTGGCTGTACATTGTTTGGTGAAAGCGGGCGGCGTCGACGGTGCGGATGGTCTCGATCAGCAGGCCGACGGCCTGGT
>CAJBHN010000124.1 GCA_903952805.1 uncultured Myxococcales bacterium
GGCTTCAGTGGGACTCTGTGGCGCGCCGCTGCATCAATTCGGCAGCGACGCCCTGAAGGCCCGCTGGCTGGTGCCGATCATCAACGTCGACAAGATCGGCTGCTTCGCCCTCACCGAACCCGACGCCGGCACCGACGCCGCCGCCATCCGTACCGCGGCGAAGAAGACCGCTACCGGCTGGCTGCTGAGCGGCGAGAAGGCCCTCATCACCAACGCGCCCATCGCCGACGTCGCCATCGTCATGGCCGTCACCGACAAAGACGCCGGCGTCGGCGGCGTGACGATGTTTGCCGTCGACCTCAGCAAAGCCGGCGTCACCCGCTCCAAGCCCTACAAGAAGATGGGGCTGCGCGGTTCAGAGACCGGCGGGCTGGTGTTTGAAGACGTGGACCTCGACGACAGCGACGTCGTTGGCGAGGTTGGTCAGGGCTTCATCCAGGCCATGCAGACGCTGGAGCTCGGGCGCATCGGCATGTGCCACTTCGCCATCGGCATCGCCGACGCCGCCTACGACGCCGCCCGTCGCTACGCGATGGAGCGCAAGGCGTTTGGCAAGCCCATCGCTCGCCTGCAGGCCATCCACTTCAAGATCGCCGACATGAAGGTCGAGCTCGACGGAGCGCGCCTGATGGCCCGTCAATGCGCCTGGCGAAAAAGTGAAGGCGAGCACCTGGGTCCCTTGGCCAGCGTCGCCAAGACCTACGCCACCGAGATGGCCGTGAGGGTCACCGACATGGCGGTGCAGGTCTTTGGCGGCTGGGGCTACACCGACGACCACCCCGTCGAGCGCCTCTACCGCGACGCCCGTCTGGGGCCCATTGGCGAGGGCAGCAGCGAGATCCAGCGGGAGCTCATCGCCCGGGAGCTGCTCGACGGCTGAACGATCATGGTGGCGGCTTGCGCCGCGCGCACAGTCGGACGCATCTGGTGCGTGGGTCACGGTACGCCTCGGCGGCACCTGGACCGGGGCTGGTGAGCATCGCGGTTGACATCCAAGTCAATCTCGCGACACTGTCCCGCCATGAGCATCCTTCTCGTCGACGACAGCGACGGCGTCCGCACCCTGACCCTCAACCGGCCGGAGCGGAAAAACGCCCTGTCCCCCGAGCTGGTGCAGACCCTGGAGGCGGCGCTGAAGGCCGCCGACGCCGACAGCGACGTTCGCTGCATCGTGCTGACGGGGGCTGGCGACTCTGACAAGGCCGCGTTCTGTGCCGGCGGCGACCTCGCCGGCGGCATGACGGGCGACGGCTTCTTCGAGCAGCACCTGGCCCGCGGCGCCTTCGCCGAATTGCTGCTGACCATGCATCGCCTGCGCACACCGACGATTGCCGCCGTCAACGGCCACGCCCTCGGCGGCGGCTTCGGCCTCGTGCTCGCGTGCGACCTCGCCGTCGCCGCCGACGATGCCCGCCTGGGCACGCCCGAGGTGAAGCGCGGCTTGTTCCCGATGATGATCTCCGCCCTCATCGACGAGGTGCTGCCCCGCAAGGCGGCGATGGAGCTGATGCTGATGGGCGGCGAAGTCGCAGGCGCCCGCGCCAGCGACCTCGGCATCGTCAACCGCGTCGTGGCCCGCGCTGCCGTCGTCGACGAAGCCAGCACCATGGCCCGCAACGTCGCCGCCATGTCACCAGCAGTGCTGGCCCTGGGCAAGCGGGCCATCACCTTGCAGCGGGACATGCCGTTTGAGCAGAAGCTCATGTTCTTGCGCGACCAGCTCACCCTCAATCTGCAACTCGAAGACGCCGCCGAAGGTGTGTCGGCCTTCATCGAGAAGCGCGCTCCCAACTGGAAAGGTCGCTGACCATGACGTCGTCATTTACCGACAAGATTGCGGACCTCGAAGCCCGCATCGCCGACATCAAACTGCTCGGCGGTGAGGCCGCCATCGTCAAACAACACGCGGCCGGCAAGCTGACCTGTCGCGAGCGCCTGGACCTGCTCATCGACGTGAAAGACGGCGAGAGCACCTTCAGCGAGATCATGCTGCACGCCCACCACCAGTCGGAGTCGGCGATGATGCAGGGTCGAAAGACCCCTGCTGACGGCGTCATCTGCGGCACCGGCCTCGTCGACGGCCGCCCCGTCGCGGTCATCGCCTTCGACTTCACCGTCATGGCCGGCACCATCGGCGAAAACACCGAGCGCAAATGCGGTCGGCTGCGCAGCATCGCCATCGAGCGGCGCATTCCCATGGTCTGGCTCCTCGACTCCGCCGGCGCCCGCGTGCAAGAGGCCGCGACGGCGATGTTTGCTGGATCGGGGCAGATGTTCTTCGATCAGGTGACAATGTCGGGGTTGATTCCCCAGGTGGCCGCCATGATGGGACCGTGCGCCGCCGGTACCGCGTACATCCCCGGCCTCGCCGACTTCGTGCCGATGGTGAAGGGCACGTCGTCGATGGCGTTGGCGGGGCCTCCGCTGGTCAAGGCCGCCACCGGCGCCGACGTCAGCGCCGAAGAACTCGGCGGCAGCAAGGTCCACACCCGCGAATCCGGCGTGGGGGACCTCGAGGTCAAAGACGACGCCGCCATGATCGCGATGATCAAGACCTGGCTGTCGTTTCACCCCACCAGCTGTGACGATGCGCCACCGCGCTATGCCACCACCGACTCGCGCAAGCGCCGCCTCGACGACGTCGCGACCTTGATTCCCGACAACACCCGCAGCCCGATGGACATGCATGGCCTCATCGATCGCCTGCGCGATCAAGACGGCCCCATGCTGGAGCTCAAGCCCAAATGGGGCCAGGCCATCATCTGTTCGCTGATTCGCCTCGACGGCCGCCCCGTCGGCGTCGTCGCCAGCAACAGCAAGCATATGGGCGGCGTGCTGACCAACGACCCCGCCGACAAGGCCGCCAAGTTCATCGAGACCTGCGACGCCTTCGGCATTCCGCTGCTGTTCCTGCAGGACGTGCCGGGCTTCATGGTCGGCGTGAAGACCGAAAAAGAAGGCATCATCCGCCACGGCGCCAAGATGTTGTTTGCGGTGTCGCGGGCCACGGTCCCCAAGCTCACCGTCGTCGTCAGGAAGGGCTACGGCGCCGGCTACTACGTGATGTGCGGCAAGGGCTACCACCCCGACCTGATCGTGGCCTGGCCCAACGCTGAAATCTCGGTGATGGGCCCCGAAGGCGCGGTGAACATCGCGTTTCGCAAGCAGATCGAGGGCAGCGACAATCCCGACGAGGTCCGCGCCGGATTGGTCGAGGCCTTCCGCGAGCAGATCACGCCCTACATCCCCGCCGCCCGCACCTACATCGACGACGTCATCGATCCCAGAGACACCCGCCGGGTGCTCATTGAGGCCCTGGACACGGCCGTGCGCAAGAAGGCGCCGGTGTCGTCGCGCAAGCACGCGATCATGCCCGTCTGACCTGCCGATTTCGTTCGTTTCCAAACGGTCCCCTCTGATTGGAGTGAATCCATGGCTCTCGAAGACAAGGTCATCATCACCTGCGCCCTCAGCGGCGTCCTCGCCAACCGCGACCAGTGCCCCCACATCCCCTACACACCGGTGGAGATCGCCGACGAGGCCAAGCGGGCCTGGGACGCGGGTGCCACCGTCGTGCACATCCACGGGCGCACCGACGATGGCGGCCCCTCATGGGAGCTCGAGACGTTCCGCCAGATCAAAGACGAGATCCGGAAACGCTGCCCCATCATCCTGAATTTCTCGACGGGGACGATGGACGACGACATCTCCATGCAGGCCGCCATCATCCGCGAACTCAAGCCCGAGATAGCCGCGCTGAACATGGGGACGATGAACTACGCGAAGTACTCCGCGAAGCGGAAGCAGTTCGTGTTCGACATGGTCTTCCCCAACACCTTCGGCAAGATCGAGCAGTTCCTCGACGTCATGAACGAAGCCGGCGTCAAACCCGAGCTCGAATGCTTCGACGCCGGCCACACGAATTCGGTGTGGCCCCTGTACGACATGGGCAAGCTCAAAAAACCCACCCAATACAGCTTCATCATGGGCGTGCTCGGTGGGCTGCCCACGAGCATCGAGGCCCTGCAGCTGCAGAAGCAGACCATCCCGCCGGGCTCGACGTGGGAGGTCATCGGCATCGGCCGGGAGCAATGGCGTTTTGTGGCGTCGGCGCTGGTGCTGGGCGGAAACATCCGCGTCGGCCTCGAGGAC
>CAJBHN010000125.1 GCA_903952805.1 uncultured Myxococcales bacterium
GAACGTAACACGCGGGAGTCGGGAAACGAAGGAAAGTGAGAAGCTATGGGGCGCGGGTGCGTGGAGTGTGGGTAATGCAGGGGACTACAGAAGTTCTGGCCGCTATTAAACACACTACCAGGTTGCATCGGATAGCGGGTGGGACGCGACGGACGTGTGAAGAGGGGATCGAGGATGCAACTGGGGGCGGGGACTGCAGTTCTGGCCAAGTATGCACACCGTCGACGCCTCGTGTGTGCTCATCAATGCGAGCACCCGATTCAACGACGGCGGCGAACTCGGTCTTGGCGCTGAACTGGGCATTTCAACGAGCAAGCTCCACGCGTACGGACCGATGGGCTTGCAGGAGTTGTGTACCCGCAAGTTCGTCGTGCTCGGCCACGGTGAGGTGCGCTGATGACGACGACGTCGTCGCCATCGTCGCCGGCCACGGTTGTTCTCAAATTCGGTGGTTCGTCGGTCGCTGACGTCGAGCGGATCCATGCCGTCGCCGACATCGTGGCTGCCCGGGCCCGCGCTGGCACCCGGGTTTGTGTCGTGGTGTCGGCGATGGGCAAGACCACCGACGGTCTGTTGGCCCTGGCGCGGTCGGTGTCGCCCGAGCCCCCGCGCCGCGAACTCGACATGCTGCTGAGCACAGGCGAGCGCTCCACCGCGGCGCTGCTGACGATGGCGCTGTGCGCGCGCGGCACCGACGCCATCAGTTTCACCGGCAGCCAGGCGGGGATCATCACCAACGTGGCCCACGCCGGCGCCCGCATTCTTGAGGTGCGGCCCTACCGCGTCCAGGACGAGCTTGATGCGGGTCGTGTCGTCGTCCTCGCTGGTTTTCAGGGCGTATCCTACCTGAAGGAGATCACCACGCTTGGTCGCGGCGGCTCCGACACCACCGCCGTCGCCCTGGCGGCCGCCCTCAACGGTGATTGCGAGATCTATTCTGACGTCGACGGCGTTTGGACCAGCGATCCTCGGGTCGTGCCCATGGCGCAGCGCATCGACGCCTTGTCCCATGAAGAGATGCAGGAGCTCGCGGCCGCCGGTGCCAAGGTTTTGAACGCCCAGGCGGTGCAATTCGCCAAGGCCAAAGGCATCGCGATCTTCGCGAAAAAGACCGGCGACGTTGGTGCAGGCACCGTCGTGCGCCGAGACGCCCCACCACCGGTTGGCGGCGTCCGCGGCGTCGCCCATCGCGAGCGCCTGCATCGGCTGCGGGTGCCGTTTGCGTCGTTGTCGACGCTGGTCGCGCGCCTGGAGGCCGCCCATGTGCCAATGGGCACCGTCCACGCCGTCAGCGATGGCAGCGCCGAGGTGCTGGTGCCGCCCGAGGACGCCCACGGTCTGGATTCCGCCGTTGGCAGCGTGGCCGATCTGCGCCGCGACGACGTGGGCGCCGTGTCGTTGGTCGGGCAGGGGATCTTGGAAGCTTCGGGTCTGCTGGGGGCCGTGCTGGCGACGGTGGCTGCGGCGGGGGTGGCGCTGATGGGGGTGTCGACGTCGAGCTTCCGCATCACGGTGCTCATCGCCCCCGGCCCCGGGGTGGCGGAGCTCGCCTGCCGCCTCCACGATCGCTTTGTCCAGGTGGACCGCGAGGAGTCGGCCGGCTGACAGCTGCCGGCGCAACGGCGCTGGCGACGCTGGCGACGTCGTCGTCGACCACGCCACCGCGGGTGGCCAGGGCGACCGGCGGCGGCAGGCGGGGCCGTCCGGCGAGGGTCACCAGCTCACGGCCACAGGCGTAGCGTCGCTCGGTGCCGTGTTGGTCGCGCATGAGTCCGCCGATGAGGCGCAGCCCCCGGCGCGGGCCGCTGTCGACATCGTTGCCCGACGCGAGCAGCAGATGGGCGACAGCCAACTGATCTTTGGGCAAGCCGGCCGCTTTCTCCAGGCTTCGATAGCTTGGGGGCCTGTCGTCCCAGCGGACGTCTTGGTGGCACCAATCGCCGCGCGTCTGCAGCAGGGGGCAAGTCCGGGCGCCGCGGCAGGGGCTGAGCACAGCAACGCCGTCGCCGACCAGTTCGTCCCGCAACGCCATCAGGGCCCGGGCTTCCAATCGCATGGCGGGCTCGACGACCAGGACGCGGCCCGATGCATTGGTCGCGGCGGCGGCGGCGTCCAGGAGACGTCGGCGTGGTCCGGTCTCTCGCGGGTCGGAAACCTCATTGAGGACGTTGGCGAGGATGACGAGGTCGACGGCCTCCCGGGGGGCCCAGCGGGAGGTGGGGCCGTCGAGGGCGGCGTCGACAATGGCGACATCGCCCTCCTGCAGGCCGCTGGCGCGCTCCAGGGCCAAAACGGCGCGCAGGACGGCCAGACCGGACTCCAGCGCAGGTCGCGAGAGATCGACGGCCACGGCGCCTCTGAGGTCGCCCCAGACACACCAGGCCGCCAAGACCCCCGACAGAGGACCCGCCCCCAGATCGAGCACCCGTGGAGGAGCCTTTGGGAGGTGGCCTTCGTCCCTGGCGCGGGCCAGGACGCCCGCGATCCGTGCGACGTTGTGGGGAACCCAGAAGGCCAGGTAGGCACGTCGCAGTGCCGGATCCCGCATGTAATTGCGTTGGCGGGCCCCCCGTTCATCGGTGAACAGCGCGCTGAGGCGGGCGACATCGGGAGCCAGGGGGCGGGTGTGAAGGCTTTGGGCCGCGACGACGCAGGCGTCGGCAACCCGGGCGATTCGCTGACGTGCTGCGAGATCCATGATGGCCTTGGAGGAGGCGGTGGACCGGTGCGTCTGGCACACCGATACCTGGATCAGGGCCTTTTGAAGCACCAGCGCCGGTGAGTCGTTTCAATAAGAGTGCCGACGAAGAGTGTGCCGAAACCCGACCCGGAGGCCGCCATGCGACACCGATTCCGAGATCAACCCACCAGCGAGCAGGAAAACACCCTTCGCCACAACGCCCTCACGGAGGGGTTCGTGCCAGCTTGGATCATCGATGCCGAGCGGACATCACGGGAACCCAGTGGTCCCCAGTTGGAAGCCCCGCCTCCCCCCTCGGCTTGGCCCAACGAAACCGGTCCGCCGAGAGAAGCGCCCAGAGACGACACGGGCGGCACCGTGATCGTCATTGACATCTGAGGGGTGACCGACCCGGTCAGCGGGTCGGTCAGCGGGCAGGGACGGACTCAGGCGCGCTCGACGTAGTCGCCGGTGCGCGTGTCGACCTTGACCATCTCGCCCTCTTTCATGAACAGGGGCACGTTGACGATGTGCCCGGTGCTCAACGTCGCTTTCTTGGTCGTGTTGGTGGCGGTGTCGCCCTTGACGGCCGGTTCGGTCGACGTGATCTCCAAGACCACCGAGTTCGGCAAGTCGACGCTCACAGCCTTGCCCTGGAAGTTCAAGATGCTGGTGATTCTCCCGTCATTCGGCGCGGGAAACTGGCACAACGACGGCGGTGTCGACGTCATCGAAGGCGCCCGCGACGTTGCCCGCGCGGCCGGCGTGGCCCAAGACGCC
>CAJBHN010000126.1 GCA_903952805.1 uncultured Myxococcales bacterium
GTCGCGGCCTGCCGAGTCCGACCCCGTCCCACCGGCGACGTCGGCCGTGCTCGACGCCACCGTGCGCGGGCCCGTCCGGCAGTCGACGTCACCGACGCCCCCGAAGTCGCCCGCGCCGCTGCTGTCGATGGCGTCGCCGCTGTCGCTGGTGAGCGCAGCCGACCTCGACGTCGTCATTGGCGCCAGCGCCACCTTGCAGACCGCCGCCGATCCCTCGGTGCGAAAAACCTTCCAGGACGCTGGCGCCGCCGCCGCGCGGCTCAAAAAGACCGTCGCTGTCGAGATGCCGCTGCGGCTCGTCGTCACCACCGGCAAGCCCAATCCCCTGGCCGTGCAGGGAAACCGCGGTGGGGGCATGCCGCAAGAGGTGCCTGGGGTCGTCAAGCAGCAGGGGGACCAGGCGGTCTTTTACCCCGCCAACGAGTGCATCAAGCCCTTTCCCATCGCTGCGGAGCAGGCCGCTGTGCTGCCCAGGGACACGGTGCTCATCGCCCGGGCGACCAAGAAGCAAGCCGAGTTTTCGTTGCCCGACGGAGCCGTCGAGAAGGCCACCGTCTATCAACTCGGCGGCAGCGCTCCGTCTGAGCCCCGACCCCGCTTTGTTGGCGTCGTCGACTTCATCGCCGGTGAAGCCTTCGTCAAAGACCTCATGCCGCCGGCGCGGATGGTGTCCCTGCCGGCGACCCAGCATGACGGCATGCCGTGGAGCGAAGGCGCCATCGTCGACGTCGCCGTCGCCGACAGCGGCGCTGTGTCCATTGAGCGTACGCTGGCGCGGGGCGGCAGCCCCAAGGCGCGAACGTGGATGATTGCGTCTGAGAGCCGCCTGGATGCGGTCTTTCCCGCCTCGGCTGAAGCCGAGGCCAAGGCCATCGAGACCCAGGCTGTGACGTCGCTCGCTGACAAGGCGCTCGTCGACCGCCGGCACGAACCGTTCTTCGCCATCGACAACCCGGGCAGCACCGACATCGACCAGTGCATGCGCCTCGAAAAGCGTCCCGACGGCGGCTACGTCGTCTCCTACGCCCTCGCCGACCCCGCTGCGTACATCAAGCCTGGCATGGCTCTGTTTGACGAGGCGATGCAGCGTGGCGCGTCGTATTATCTGCCGGGTCTGTCGATTCCGATGCTGCCCGACGTGCTGTCGCAGGGGGTCATCAGCCTGAACGCCCATGAAGACCATCGGGCGATGGTCATCGAAATCCGCCTCGACCAACACGGCACGGTGGAGGGCAAGCCGACCGTGCAGCGGGCGGTGATTCATTCGCAGTCCCAGCTCACCTACGAGGGGGTCAGCGCCGAGCTTGAGGGCCAGGGGACGATTTCCGTCGACGAGCATCGTCAGCCCGTGCCGGCGGCCGTACGGGCGCAGTTGGCGCTATTTCAGGAAATTGGCGCCAAGCGCATCATCAAGTCTAAAGAACGTGGCGTCGTCGAACCCGACCGTCGCGAGATGCACATCGGCTTCGACGACGGCCGCTTTTTTTTGAAAGACAGCAAGAGCAACCTTGCCAGCAAGCTGAACGCGGAGTTCTCCATCCTGGCCAACGTCGGCGGCGCCCAAAACCTGCTGTCGTCGACGGTGCCGGGGTTGTTTCTGCCGGGCATCTTCCGCACCCACGATGAGCCAGGTGCCGGCGCGTATCAGGCGCTGGCTCGCCAGGCCAACGTCGTCATCCGTCAGCACGGCTTGCCCGACACGTGGCAATGGTTGCCCCACCAGGAGCCGTTGTCGGCGTGGGTCGATCGCTTGAAGACGCTGCCCAGCAGCGACAGGCAGCGGGACCTTTCTCTCGTGCTGCAGCAGGCGGCGGTGCGCATCAACGTCGCCTCCGAGTACCAGCGGCAGCCGGGCATCCACTCCGGCTTGAAGGTGGATCACTACGGTCGCTTCTCGGCGCCGATGCGAGAGCAGGTGGGCTTGATGAGCCACGCCGTCGTCTTCGCCAAGGATGCGTTGGAGCGCGCGGTGGTGGCGGGTGGTTTGAGCGATGCTCAGGCGCAGGTCTTGTGGGCGCCGTTGCTGCTTGGCGCCACCGTCGATCCAAAGAACATTCCGCTGGGCCGGCGCGAGTTGGCCCGACAGTCCCAGGCGCTGTTGTCGTCGTCGCCGACGGAGCTGGCTGGCCTGGTCCGCAGTCTGACGGCGATGGCAGACGGCCAGGGGCCGTTGAGCGCGGAGGAGCACACGCTCATCGACACCGTCTTTGACCGCGCCACGGCGTCGGGCAACGGTGGCAAGATGAAGCAGGGCCAGGTCGAGAGTGCGGCTCGCAAGTTGCTCTTTGATGACTTGTTTGAAGCTGACCTCGGCGGCAACCCTCTCGGCAATCCACACGCGCCCAAGCGTGAGGGCACCGTCACGGCCGTTACTCCCGGCAAGGTCTACATCCAGCTCAAAGATCCGGATGTCGAGGTGCGCCTCGGCGTCGACGACCTGCGTCGCCACTGCCCCCAGGCCCACTTTCGCCTGGAGGAGGAGGGCTGTGCGCTTCTGTCAGACGCTGCGGACGCCGGCGCCGTCGCTCGCCTCGTCGTGGGTGGTCAAATCAAGTTGCAGGCCACCCATCACGACGGCGACCGCTTGCACTTCACGGTCGTGGGCTGAGAGCCGGCGCGCTCAGTGCCGGTGCAACGTGACGCCGACGCGGTCGTTGCCAAAGACATCGCTGCCAATGACGACGACGAGGGCAGCGGCGCCGACGCCGGCCGGCCGCCGGTCGGCCATGAAGGTCCGGCCGGCGAAACCCACCGCCTGATGGAGTTTGCCGACGTCGGCTGAGGTGGTCAGGGGCGCCTGGGTCTTCAGCGACGTCACGACGGGTCGGCCCGGGTGGCTGCACATGCCAACCCGCACCGAGATGAGGTCGTAGTCTCTGGCGATGGCGGCGAGGCGTTCGGCTGAACGGCGGCATACGTCCAGCTCGCGCGTGGGGACGACGGCCATGGGCGCTCCGGTGCCCAGCGGCAGGACCTCGACGACGCCAGACGCGTCGACGATCCATACCGACTCCGAGACCATCACGGTCCCCGAGCGCTCAAAGATCAGCGCCGAACTGCCGTCGTCGGCAAACGCCAACAGCGACAAACGACGATTGAGGTCGGCGCCGGCGTCGGTGGCGATGCTTGGCTTCGCTGCTGCATTCGGCGGCGTCGTGGCCATGGCCTTCGCCGGGAACAGCAACACGAGCGTCAACGTCAACGTCAACGTCAACGTCAACGTCAACGTCAACGTCTTTGGCCTCTCCACCGCTTGCCTCATGGGGTCCTCGTGCTCATGTCTTGGTGCTTACGCCGATCGTTTGCCAATGGCCTCTTTGACCATCAGCAGTTCGCCGACGTTTTCCAGCGTGATCAAGCCAACCAGGCAGTCGCCGTCGATGACAGGCATCAGGGGAGCCTCACTGGTCTGCAGGCGCGCAAAGGCGACGTCGAGCATTTCGCTGGGGTGGGTGACTTCGAAGGACCGGGTCATGGCGTCGACCACCGATCCTTCCATGCCGACCTTGGCAAGGCTATCGATGAAGCGGGTCCGGGACAGCACGCCGACGAGATGGCCATGATCATCGACGACGGGGAAGTCGATCTGGGTGCCGTGCAACAGCGCCGACGTCGCCGTCGCCAGCGTATCGGACGTCGACAACGTCATGAACGCCGTGACCATCGCCGACTGTACGGGGATGTTCGCCATCGCATGCTTCATCTCGACGGCCTGGGTCTCGCCGGCGGCGCCAATCCAGACAAAGAGGGCGATGAAGACCAGCATCGGATTGCTGAACAGCCCAAGCAGGCCAAGCAGAAACGCGATGCCCTGTCCAAGGCGGGCCGCCGTGCGGGTGGCGCCGACGTAGTCGCCGCGCAGGGCCAGCAGCGCCCGCAGGGCTCGCCCGCCATCCATCGGAAACGCCGGCAGCAGGTTGAACACCGCCATGATGCCGTTGACCCAGAGCAGGCGCACCAGCAGCGGCGCGGTGTCGAACGCTGCCTGGTCGACCGCCGTCGATTGGCCCCTGATTCGCAACACGAGCAAGAACATCAGCGCGAAGGCGACGTTCACCGCCGGCCCGGCGAGGGCCACCAGCAGCTCCTGACGCGGTTTTTCTGGCATGCGATCAAGGCGTGCCACCCCGCCAATGGGCAGCAGCGTGATGTCTCGGGTCTGGATGCCGAAATGCTGGGCGGTCAGGGCGTGACCGAATTCATGCAGCACGACGGTGGCAAAGACCGTGACCATGAACAGCATACCGTTGACGGCTGCCGCTGGTGTCCCTTCGCGCAGGAATCCAGACAGCCCAATCCAGATGAGAAAGATGAAGAACGTGGCGTGGACTCGGACGTCGATGCCCCTGACCCGCCCAATCCGGAATGACCATTTCATCGTGTCCCCAATTCATCCGGCCCATCACGCGTGGCATCGTGGTGGCGCTGCATGGTCGCCTCGATGTCCATCATCATCAGCATCGCGCTTTGACCCTGGCTGCCGTTCATTGCGACAGCGCCACGGTCATCATCCGTCGAGGTTCCGTGTCGAGATAGCGACGACGGACGGCAGCCAAGATGGTGGCGCGGACGGCGTCGCTGGTCGCCGCGCCATGGCTTCGCTCAGCAGTCCGGATCGTCAACGCCAGCTCATGGTCTTGCAGAACGTCGGCGAGCCAGCGTGAGAAGTCGCCGCAGCTGACGTGGTGGCGCACGACCTCAAGATCGAGGGTGGCCAATTGGCGCGCGAAGTCTTCGACGTTGCTCGCCTCGCCCACGACCGATCCATTGGGTCGACGAAATCGAAAGCGATGGTGTGGTGGCAGCAGGGAGTGCACGTATTTGTGCCAGTGCCGAACGTGGCTGATGGCGCGCTGTTGCACCGTCACGACCCGGGGTTCAGCAAGCCCGGGAGCCCTCTCGATCAGCAGTTGATGGCCCTGGGCCGAAGGAGGCAGGGTGCGGATGAGGACGTCGGCCGCGTCGACGACGGCCTTCGAGAGGGACTCTGTTTGATAGGTGATGAGGCAGAGTTCGCGGGGCCCTTCCAGGAGCCGTTGCCACGCGGTGCGGTCGTCCTCGCTGGGGAGGTGACACTCATCGACAAACAGCCAGTGTGGCAGGCCGTCGTCTTCTCGCAGCGAGGTCAGTTGGGGGATCAGTTCACGTTGGTACGAGCGTCGGTCGACGTCGGACAAGCCCGACAGGTCGATGACAATGCTGCCAAGGTGGTGACGAAGAAAACGAGCGAGTTCAGGAGGCGTTGGGAGCCGGTTGGAGCCGCCGAAAGCAATGGTGCCGGGCAGGTCAGCCAGGGGCAGGTAGTCGCCTTCGGGGTCGATGATGCCGACGGAGTAGCCGCCCGCGATCAGCTGTTCGCAGAGCAGGCCGGCCAGATAGCTCTTGCCCGATCCGCTCTCGCCACGCACCACGACGCGGACCTGGGAGGCGGGAATGGTGGCGGCTGTGCCGTCGTCAAAAGTGCCCAGGGCCAGGCGCCACCGGTGCGAGCGGACCGGGCCACCAATAAACGGCGGGCCATTCAGCAATTCGATGATCCCGTCGCCACTGCGGCCGCGAAGCCGGATGTCCGCATGGGCCAGCAGCGACGGAATCGCGTTGGCGACAGCGGCACCGAGCTCGCAGGTATCGAGCAGGGAGTGGTCGTTTTCGGCGTCACCGACGCCGACGGCGCAATGGGGTGAGATGCCCAGGGCAGCCAGCGCCTGCACCACGCCGCTGCCTTTGGTCACACCGGGAGGCACCACCATGATGGCCCCGCGGTTGTGGATGATGTGATCTTCGAGGCCGACCGCCCCAATGGCCTCAAAGACGGCGGTGGCGTCGTGACTCCAAGCCGCCAGGATGGCTTGCCCGCGACGAAAACCAATGCCACGCCGGCGCAACACATCGTCAAGGGCAGGGGCCACCATCGGCGCCAGGATTCGATCGACGCCGCCGATGGCCAACACCGCCCCGTTTTCGCCGACGATGGCGTCGAAGACGGCGTCGGCGTCGGGCATCTCGGCGCGCAATTCGGAGAGGATTCGCCCGGTGACCAGCACGATGGCCACGCCTCGCGCTCGTGCATCGGCCAGGGCCTGCAAGACTGCCGCCCCGGGTGGGCCCCCATCCGTCAGCGTCCCGTCATAGTCCACCGCCAGCGCTCGAATGCTGCTGGCGGCGCTGGCGGTGCTGGCGGTGCTGTGGTTGGCGCTGACTTCGACCATGGCCGTCCTCGCGTGTCGTCCGCCGTGTCGACGGAGGTGATGCAAGAAGCAACCCGACAGCCCCTGTGGGAGAAGGCGCAGCGTTCGCTGGTCGACGTCAGCCCTCGGGAGGCGGAGGCAACAGCAATACGGGCAGTTGGGATACGTGAGCTGTGCGTTCGGCCACGCTTCCCAGCAGCTTGACCGCGAGACCCTTGCGACCGCGCGTGGCCAAAACAAGCAGGCCCCGGGTTGCATCGCCCACCTCGGCGAGGGCGGCGTCGGCGATGAGGTCGGGGAGACGGCCGGGTTCGGTGATGGTGCTGGTCGTGGTGGCCACGCCACGCTGCCGGGCCCGCTCCGCCAACTGCAACATGAGTTCGTCGGCGTGACGCACGGCGCTGTCCAGCAACGTCCGCATGGTGATGAGAGCGACGTTGGCTGGATCGAGGGGACCAAACGACGGAATTGGCGGCGGGGGACAGGCCGTCACAATCACCAGCCGAGCGCCAAAGCTCTCGGCCCAGGCGGCGGCGACGTCGACGATGTGGGCTGCGATGGTGGGGTCGGCGTCGACGGAGGCGTCGACCGCGGCAACGACGACAGCAGGCAGAAGTGGCGTGTTCATGCGTTCCTCGGTTCATCACCCGACGGTGATGAACACATGATAGCAGGATGCCGCCGCTCGGGTCAGCCCGTCACAATGATGCGAGCCCACCGGGTCTTGCCGGCGCGAACGGCATGGGTACCCGGCACGAGTTCGTGCTTGACGTCGGCAATCTTCTCGCCGTTTACGTTCAGGCCTCCCTGGGCGATGAGCGCGCGAGCCTTGGACTTGCTCTCCATGAGACCGGTATCCGTCAGGGCGTCGACGACGGCGATGGGGCCATGGCTTTCCAGGGTGAAGCTGGGGGCGTCGTCGGGGATGGTGCCCTTCTTCTCTGCGCCAAAGAGCCGTTCGAAGTCGGCGACGGCTTGGTCGGCAGCGTCCTTGCCGTGAAATCGGCAGACCATCTCGTGAGCCAGGCTGACCTTGGCGGCCTTGGGATGACCGGCCTTCAAGGTGGCAATCTCCGTCGACGTCTTCGCCGACAGCAGGTCGTAGATGCGCCACATATGCGCATCGCAAACGCTCATCACCTTGCCAAACTGCATCTGTGGTTCGTCGTCGATGGCGATGGTGTTGTTGAGCGATTTGCTCATCTTGGGGCCCACCACCTTGCCGTCTTCCTCGCGGGCATCGGTGCCTTCGAGAATCGGAACGGTCATGATGACCTGAGGCTCAAGGCCGTAGCTGCGCATGAGGTCTCTGCCCACCAACAGGTTGAAGCGCTGGTCGGTGCCGCCGAGTTCGACGTCGGCCTTCAAGGCCACGGAGTCATAGCCCTGGGCCAGGGGGTAGAGCAGCTCGTGGAGCGAGATGGGCCGGCCCTCGTCGAGGCGGCGCTTGAAATCGTCGCGCTCGATCATGCGAGCGACCGAGTAGCGGCCCGCGAGTCGAATCACGTCGTCGAAGCTCATCTTGCCGAGCCACTCGGAATTGAAGCGCACCTCCGTCTTGTGTTGCTCGAGGATTTTCCAGACCTGACGCTTGTAGGTCGAGGCGTTCTCGACGATCTCGTCTTCGGTCAGCGGCGGTCGGGTGGCGTTTTTGCCCGTGGGGTCGCCGATGCGAGCGGTGAAGTCACCGATGAGAAAGACCACCTTGTGGCCCAGCTGCTGAAACTGCCGCAGCTTGTTGAGCACGACCGTGTGGCCCAGATGCAGGTCGGGCGAGGTGGGGTCGGCGCCGAGTTTGACGACGA
>CAJBHN010000127.1 GCA_903952805.1 uncultured Myxococcales bacterium
CAGACCCTCCAGAAGAACAGCAGGCGAGGTGACAAACGACGGGTTCGTTTTCACCTCAGCCTGTCAGGCGATGTTTGGCTGTGGGCCCAGGGGAACCTCCAGCCGAAAAGCGCTGCCTCCTGTTCGCTCGACGTGCAGTTTTGAGCGAATCTGCCTCACGAGCGAGCGCACCAACCTGAGCCCCAGCGAGGTGGAGCGGTCAATATCAACGTCGGTTGACAAGCCGGGCCCGTCATCGCGCACGGTCAAAGACAATCGGTCATCACCGCGCTGGACCTCGACGTGCACCCGCAATGCGCCGTCGTCGGCACGACCGTGCTTGAGGGCATTGGTCACGAGCTCATTCAAAATGAGGCCAAGGGGCACAGCGAGGTCGACCGTGACCGGCACCTGGGCAACGTGCACTGTGAAACTGGCATCAGGGGCGAGCGAAGCACTCAACTCGGACACGAGCCGTTTGGCATAGTCACCAAAGTCGATGTGCGACAGGTCGATGGCCCCGTAGAGCTGCTGGTGCACGAGCGCCATCGAATGGACGCGCGCAACGCTCTGCATCAACAGAGACCGCGGCTGAGCGTCGCTGACGTTTTCGGCCTGCATGGCCAGCAAGCTCGAGATGATCTGCAGGTTGTTCTTCACCCGGTGATGAACCTCCTTGAGCAGGGTTTCCTTCTCTTGCAAGGCCTTGGCGACAGCTTCATGCGCACGAACCTGCTCCGAGATGTCGGTAAAGCTGCCGACCATCCGCAAGGGAGCACCGTCGGGTCCTCGCTCGACGACGGCGCCGCGATCCAGCACGCGGATCACGCGACCATCCTGACAGCGCATTGCATGCTCCAGGAAGTAGGGTTCATCGCCACGCTTGCAGGCATCCAATGCCGCAAATATTTTCGACTTCTCATCGTCGAGCAGGCAGCGCTCGAAGTCGCGCATCGTTCCATCGAGGTCCTCGGGACGCAGCCCCAGCAAGCTGTACCAGCGCTCATTATGCTGCACCCTGCCGGTGCTGAGGTCCCAGTCCCAGACGCCTTCGCCTGTCGCCGCCAACACGTACTGCAAGCGCTGCTCGCTCTCACTCACCCGAATTTGCGCGCGTTGCAGGTCGGTGACGTCGTGGGCAATCACGAGGATACGCGGCAAGCCGTCGGGACCAATGAAGGGCTTTTTGATCGAACGGTACGAACGGACTTCGCCGGTGGTGTCGTCCGTCGACGTCTCCATCACGATGTCGGTCTCCATCTTCGCCATGATGCCGAGGACATTTTGACGGAAGAAGTCCGCTTGCTCTTGCGTGGCGCTGAAGTCGCCATCGTGTTTGCCAACCATCTGCGCCGGCGTCGTGCCGTACAAGTCTGCGACGACGCGATTGGCCAGCAGAAAATCTCCACGGTGGTCCTTGACGACAATGCAGTCGACGCTTTCGTCGAGCACGGCCTGCAAGACCTGCTGGTTCTCCACCAAACGTTGCGCTCTTTCTTGCAGCACCGCCATCTGCGCACGGAGTTCAGCAAGTTCTTCGTTGCGTTGCTTCAGCAAGCCCAACAGCTCGTTTTCGTCAGAAAAAATCATGGGGCATTTTCACACAAACGTCGCCGGCCCGCACGCCTGGGTGCGTCCGCGCGAGGTCTGCGGGCTGCCTTGGCGTCTCCGGGACCCGCTTCATCTGACATGTCGGGCAAAAGCCTACCTGTCAGCGATTTTCTTGCGCGGCGTCGGTGGGTCCCGCACCCTGTCGCCTGATGGCGCCATGTTCCTCCTCCCTGCCCCGTGTGTCCCCCACCCCGCTGCGCCTCACCCTGGCGCTGTCGCTGCTGGCCCCGGGGCTGGTGTCTTCGTGCGTGACCGCCCCCGCGCTGCCCACCCCGTCGGCATCATCGATGCCTGCACCCGATCCCGAGATGGTCATGCTGCGGG
>CAJBHN010000128.1 GCA_903952805.1 uncultured Myxococcales bacterium
ACCAAAATGCCGTCGATGCCGCCCAGGGCAGCATCGGGCCCCTTGAGTTCGATTTCTTCAGCGTCGATATGCTTGAGAATCACCCGGCTCTTGGTCGCGATACCGGCGTGGACCAAAGCCTCATTGATGGACTTGTAGGATTCCTTGAGGTCGACGTACTTGCCCACCATGCCGATCGTGACGTCGCGCTCGGGGTGATTGAAAGCGTCGACAATCTTTTCCCACCGTTCCACGCGCGGAGCACGGCTCCAGATATTGAGGAGCTCGGTGACCTTGTCGTCCAGCCCCTCGCTCTTGAGGTGCAGCGGGACGGCGTAGATGGTCTCGAGGTCGGGGCACGAGACAACCGCGTCTTTGGACACGTTGCAGAACAGCGAAATCTTCTCTTTTTCCTCGATCGGCACGGGCATCTCGGAGCGGAGCACGAGGATGTCGGGCTGGATGCCGATGGAGAGCAGCTGTTTCACAGAATGCTGCGTTGGCTTGGTCTTGAGTTCGCCAGCGCTCTTGATGAAGGGCACCCACGAGCAGTGGATGACGATGCAGTTGTCGTTGCCGTCCTCGGCCTTCATCTGCCGAACGGTTTCGAGGAAGGGCAGCGATTCGATGTCGCCGACGGTGCCGCCGACCTCAACGATGATGATGTCGTGGCCGTTGGCGCAGCTGCGGATGGCTTCTTTGATTTCGTTGGTGACGTGCGGGATGACCTGCACCGTCTTGCCGAGGTAGTCGCCGCGCCGCTCCTTCTCCAGAACGCGGGAGTAGATCTGGCCGGCAGACACCGAGTTGCCCCGCGACAACGTGGCCTGGGTGAACCGTTCGTAATGCCCGAGGTCGAGGTCGGTCTCGGCGCCGTCGTCGGTCACAAAGACCTCGCCGTGCTGAAACGGTGACATCGTGCCGGGATCGACGTTGAGGTAGGGGTCGAGCTTCAAAATCGTCAGGTCGAGCCCACGATTTTCAAGCAGCGCGCCGAGCGACGATGCAGTGATGCCCTTGCCGAGAGAGCTGACCACGCCGCCAGTGACAAAAATAACCTTGGTCTTCCGAGGAGCCATGGCTTTTTGACGTCGCAGACCAAGACGGGTGCGTCAACAACGCCGCGCAGGTCAGCGTCGTTCGTGCCTTTGCCGGTGTCCGCCACGTAGTGGCTGGCGCGTCAGGCTGCGTCGTCGTCGTCGCCGGCGCGCAAACCTTCTTTGATGGCGCGCAACTCTGGATTGCCATTGATGATCTGTGAGAGGCGCGGTCGCTTCATCTTCAGCAGCGCCGCGGCACGGGTGACGTTGCCGCCAGTCTGGCGAATGGCATTGGCAATCGCTTCAAACTCCAGGCGCCGCTTGAGGTCGCCCAGGGCCATGCCGTCGGACTCCTCACCCACACGACGTAGGACGTCGCGGGTGTCGGCCCGTTCGGAGGGGGAGTGCGATCGCGCCGGGGGCTCCGGTGCCCTCGGGGGTTCTGGCGACGCTGGTGGCAAGTACGGCAGCCGATTGGTCTCAACCATGGGGGCTGGTCGCGGTGGCGTCACGGCGGCCGTCGGTGGATGGGGCGATGTCGACGCCTGGGTGAACAGTTCGGGGAACTCAGCGAGGTCATCGATGTCTACGGTGTCGCTCTCGCAGAACAGGGCGACGGAACGCACGACGTTTTGCAGTTCACGGATGTTGCCTGGCCAGCGGTACCGCGACAGCACATCGGCGGCTGCCGGACTGAGTCGCCGTGGTGCTCGCCCCAGCTCGGCGCGGGCCTTTTCCAAGAAGGATTGAACCAACAGTGAAATATCGTCCGGCCGCTCACGCAGGGCTGGCACCTCGACGACGACGCCCTTCAATCGATAGTAGAGGTCTTCGCGGAAGGTGCCCTGCCGAACCATTTCCTCGAGGTCCCGGTGGGTGGCGCAGACCACGGCAGCGTCGGTCGTGATCGTCTGGGTGCCGCCGACCCTCTCGAACTGGCGTTCCTGCAACACCCTCAGCAGCGAGACCTGGGTCTTGGGACTGATGTCGCCGATTTCGTCGAGGAAGATCGTGCCACCACGAGCCAGTTCGAACCGACCGATTTTGCGGGCGAGTGCTCCAGTAAAGCTGCCCTTCTCGTGGCCAAACAGCTCGCTCATCAACAGCGTCTCAACGAGCGCGGCGCAGTTCACGCGAACAAATGGCCCGCTCTTGCGCTCGGACTGCCGATGGATCGCGGCGGCGACGAGTTCTTTTCCTGTGCCGGATTCACCGCGCACCAGCACCGTCGTTTGCGCGGTCCGGCCCAAACGGTCGAGGCGGTCCAGCACCCGGTGCAATGCGGGCGAACGACCAACGAGGTCGGGAAAGCGGGTGTCCCACTCCGGTTTGCGGACAATTCCTGCTGGCGTTGGCAGCACGGTGTCGACAAGGCGAGGGCTTGCATCGACGGCCATGACCGCAGCGTCGGCAGCGATGCCAGCTTGGCTGGCGTCCACGTCCACGACGGTGCTGCTCATCAAGCGGGCGCGGGCTGCGTCGGCGAGGAACAGGGGACGGAGTTCGGCAGGCAAGGCGGCCACTTGCTTGTGCACGATCGCCTGGCCCCGCTCGCGGGCGGCGGCGGCGATCTTGCGTTCACCGAGTTCGTCGGCGCGTTCGGCCAGAAACAGCAACGTCCGCCATGCGTCATCGGCGGCCTGCAGTCTGACCAGCTCGTCGACGATGGCACCCAGCCGCGCCAGACTGACGGCATCACTGGTGGCGTATGTGGCAATCGCTGCCCGCAGCGCGTCGTGACGGGCGGCCGCTATGGCACTGGAGGGTTCCGGCACCGAGGCCAGCGTCGACGACGCATTGTCGATATCGCCGACCAACAACAGGGCCCAGGCGACCTTGCCGGTCATCTCTTCGACGCGGCCCTTCTCGGCGAGGCGCAGAAACGCGGCGCGCGCACGCTCGTAAAACACGATCGCCCGGGCTGGCTCGCCTCGAGCCAGGGCGAGTTCCCCTTCGGTCGAGTGGATGAACGCCAAACCACGGGCGTCGTCGTCGTCGGCGGCGATCTTGCGCGATTGCTCAAGGTAGGTTTCCGCGGCGTCGAGGTGCCCCAGGGCCACGGACAGGTTGGCGAGGTTCCAGGTGGTCCGGCGTACCTCGCCACGGTTGCCGATACGCAAGAACCGCGACAGCGCGGCACGATAGGCGTCGAGCGCCTTGGGCAGCTCCCCCAGGCGCTGGGCGATGGTGCCAAGGTTGGCAGGGCGGCTGCTTCGTTGGCGAGGTCGCCAATGGCGCGGGCGCCGGCAAGGGCGCGCTCCAGTGTTTCTCGTGCCTCGTCGTGGCGTCCCAGTCGATGACGACAGAGACCGATGTTGATGCGCGCCAGCACGGCCTCGGGGGGCAGGCGATGTTCGTCGGCGGTGGCCAGGTTTTCGGCGAAGGCAGCTTCGGCTTCGGCAAAGCGCTCGCGGCTGTAGGCCACCTTGGCAAGCGTGTTTCGCACCCGCAGCCGAAAGGCCATTGGTGCCCTTGGACCGCCGTGCAGCGCCCGCTCGGCGAAGGCAGTGGCACCTGCAAGGTCGCCCTTGCGATACGCCACCTCAGCCATGGCCGCGAGCACCAGCGCGCGCTCGGGCAGGGCGTCGTCGACGCGGTCAAGGTCGGTGCCGGTGTGGTTGTCGCGGCTGTCATCGACGCGGGTGAGGGCTTCTTCGAGGACGTCGAGTGCCTCGCGATGCTCGCCGCGCTGACTCAAGAGCTCGCCCATCCGTCGCAGGACTGCTGGCATTTGCTCGGGTGAAGCCAGGGCTCGCAGGCGCTCAACGGCATCGAGGGCCGCCTGCAGGTGGCCGCGGGCGCGCTCGGCTTCAACCAGCTGGCCGAGCAACGCGAAGCGAAAGCGAGCGTGTTCGACGTCGAGGTCGGCGGCGCGAGATGCAACGGGAAGTGCCTGGCGCACCAGTTCGGCGGCAGAACCATACCCAAACGTGAGCAATAGCTTCTCGACAGCGGCGACGGCGTGGGGGACGCCGCGCGTGGGGTCGGTGCCCCGCAAATAGTGAAATGCCAGCTGCTCTTCGGGGGCTTCGCGCGTCTCAAACGCGGTGCCAATGGCTTGATGAATGGCCCGGGTGTCGGCGTCGGAGCCGCCCTTGACGAGGGCTTCCTGATGGTGCGGCCTCGCAAAGGAGAACAGCAGCTCACCGTTGTGCAGTCGGCGCACCAGCAAACGGGCCTCGACGAGGCCGCCCAGGGTGCGGGCCACGTCGGACGTGGGCGTGCCAAGCACGGCGGCGAGGAGGTCGACGCTGGCGGGCCGGCCGATGACAGCCAGGGCCGCCAGCAGCCTCTGCGCAAGGTCGTCGAGCGTCGAGACTCGCTGGCGAATGAGGGCGTCGGCGTCCTTCGGCAGCGCCTCCAGCAACTCGTCGACGTCCTCTGGTCGTCCGCGGCTGGCAGCCAGCAGTCGATCGAGGAGCGGATGCGATGACAAATAGGACAAAAGTCCAGTGCGGTTGAGCCCCTCAACCAGGAAGAGTCGGGAGCGGGGGCCATCCTTGAGGTCGTCGACCAGCGCCTTGCCGACGTCGTCATCAGAGCGACCCGACACCACCAACACACCAGGATTGACGTCGTCGGCATCGGCGCCATCGGGGCTGTAGAGGTGGCGTGCGAGAAAGCGCACGGCGTCTCTGGCGTCGTCGTCGGCGGCGTGCAGGTCGGTCAGCAGCAACGTTGGGGCCGCGACGCGAGCCAGGTCGACGATGAAGGCTCGCAGGGCCTCCAGGAAAGCCGTCTTGTCCCGAGCCATCCGCAGCATGCTTGTTTGCTGCAGCGCGGGCACCAGGACCGACAACGCCAACGCGTGCCGCTCCAAAAAGACGTCAGCAAGACCGCGGGGTTCCAGGAAGGCGAGGGCCTGGGTCGCAGGCTCCTGCAGCAAGGCGTAGGGCTGGGTGACGGCCCTCTCGCCGCGGCCAATCAAGACCAGTCGACCCTTTGGGACCAGCAGCTTGCGCAGCTCGGCAATCAGCAGGGCTTTGCCCACCCCTCGCTGCCCCGCCAATACAATCACGCCACCGCTCTCGGTGAGGCTGTCGTGCAGCCCCTCGAGTTCTGCGAGGGACCTGCGTGCACCGTCGACGAGCTGCCGTCGACGAGCTGATA
>CAJBHN010000129.1 GCA_903952805.1 uncultured Myxococcales bacterium
GCCGGCGTTGCAGACGATGGCGTCGAGGGAGCGTCCGGTGTCTCGGATGGCGGCGATCGCCATGCGCACCGACGACGGCTCCGAGAGGTCGCAGGCGACGCCGGTGGCGCCGGCTTGTCCAGCGACCCCGGCGAGGGCGACGCTGGCGCCGCCTTCGGTGCGACCAGTGCCGATCACATGGGCACCGTGAGCGGCGAGCACCCGGGCAGTCTCCAGGCCAATGCCCGAGGTGGCCCCGGTCACCAGGATGGTGCGGCCCGTGAGGTCGACCCCGGCCAAGACGTCAGCGGCGGTGGAGGCAGGTCCGAAGTGTGGCACGGTGTTCATGTCGCTCACTATCGAGCCCGGGGCGGCTGCGCCATGTGCACCCTAGTCCCACCTTGTCATACCAGCGCGACCATCGTGAAAAGCCGAAGCGACGTGACGGGGGTGTTCCGGCTGACTTCGAGGACGTCGACATGCTACAGCTGCCGGGCTTCTTCGCCTTCTGTCGGCGGGGCAACGTCGAAAGGTTCAGGTCGTGTCCAAAGCGTGCGTTGTCTGCCAGTCGGAGCTCAAGGACGACGCTCGATTTTGTCCCGAGTGCGGCGCTGAGCAGCCGAAGATCGAGCTCACTCCCGGCGAAGACCCCCTCCTCGGCGCCATCGTCGCCAAGAAGTTCAAGGTCGAAAAGATCCTTGGCGTCGGCGGTATGGGCAAGGTGTACAAGGCGCGGCAGCTGGCGCTCGACAAGGCCGTCGTCGTCAAGGTCTTGCATGACCAGTTTCGGGACGACCCGCAGCTCGTTCAACGCTTTCAGCGCGAAGCCCGCGCCGCCAGCCGCCTGAACCACCCGAATTCCATCCAGATCATCGACTTCGGCCAAGACGACAGCGGCGTCGTCTTCATGGCCATGGAGTACCTGCAGGGGCAGGATCTCTTCGCGATGCTCAAGCGCGACGGGGCATTGTCCCCCGAGCGCGTCGCCAAGATCATGATTCAGGTCTGCTCGGCGCTGGCTGAAGCCCACGAGCAAAATGTCATCCATCGTGATCTCAAGCCCGAAAACATCATGGTCGAAGACCGTCGCGGTCAGCGCGACTTCGTCAAGGTGCTCGACTTCGGCATCGCCAAGATTCAAGACCCCGCCGAGACCGGTGGACAGGCGCTGACCCAGGCCGGGATGGTCTGCGGCACCCCCGAGTACATGTCGCCCGAGCAGGCCCGAGGCCTCAACCTCGACGCCCGCAGCGACATCTACGCGCTGGGCATCATCATGTACCAGCTCTCCACTGGCGAGCTGCCATTCGTCGCTGACACGCCCATCGGCATCGTCACCAAGCACATCCTTGAGGCACCCGTGCCGCCGCGGGTCAAGCGCCCATCGATTCCCGAAGGCCTCGAGCGCATCATCCTCAAGGCTCTCGAGAAGGACGTCGCCAATCGCTACTCCTCCGTCGTCGAGATCGGCGAGGCCCTCGAGATTCTCTTGCGGACACTGCCGATGGACACCCAGTCCGGCTTCAGCACGGCCGGACGCGGCGAAATCAGCACCGCCAATCAGGTCGCCACGGGCGCCCCCGCGGCAACGGGCGCCGCCTCGCCAACTGTCGCCCCCACGCCAACCAAGATCACCGGCCCTGCCGGCACCGCCACCAGCCTGGTCCCTCCACCTGAGGGCGTCGAGGTCGTCGGCGGCGGCAAGGGGATGAAGATTGCGGCGGCCGCCGTGGTGTTCCTGCTGCTGGGTGGCGCCGGCGCGGTCTTCGCGCTCAAAGACACGATTTTTGGCGGAGGCCCACCAGTCGTTGTCGCAGCCGTCGACGCCGGGGCTGCGTCGGTGCCCCCGGTGCCGCCTGTCCCCGTTCCTGTCGTCGTCCCCACTCCAATTCCATCGACGCCGACGCCGACGCCGACGCCAACGCCAACGCCGACGCCAACGCCGACGCCGACGCCAACGCCGACGCCAACGCCGACGCCAACGCCGACGCCGACGCCGACGCCGACGCCGGTCAACACCGCCAACAATGCCGCTGGCAAGGCCGCGCTCATGAAGCTGGTACCGACCATCAACGGCGAATACGTCAAAGGCGGCTGTTCCGACGGCACGGTCGGCGCGTTGATAGAGATCGCCAAGAAGTATCCCGGCTTGCCTGATCCCATGAGCTACATCGCCCGCTGCCAGGCCAAGGCAGGCAACACCGGCGGCGCATGCTCCGCGGTCAAAGAATACATACGACGCGGTGCGTCACCAGCGCAGGCCAGCGCGATCCAGAAGTCCGCCTGCCCGGGAGGATGACGATCCGGACGGGCGTCGTGCGATCGAGGCGACCCGGTTGAGGGTCGGTGCCGTCGGTGGCACGGCCAGTCGCAGGAGTGTGACAATCATGGCCATCACCTGGATCGACGGCGCCGCCTTCAGCTTTCACAACCAGCGCGTGTTCGTGCGCGTCGATTTCAACGTCCCCCTCGAGCAGAAGGATGGCCAGATCGTCGTCGCTGACGACGAGCGCATCCGCGCCGCTCTGCCGACCCTCAAACTGCTGCTCGATAAAGGCGCTCGCCTCATTCTCGCGTCGCACCTTGGCCGCCCCAAGGGCCGCGACCCCGACCAATCATTGTTGCCGGTCGCAGACCGGCTGCAGGCCCACCTCGACCGCGACGTCATCTTCGCTGACGACTGCGTCGGCGACGGCGTCAAAAAGCTGGCCCACGACCTGAAGCCCGGCCAGGTCCTGCTGCTGGAGAACCTCCGCTTTCACAGCGGCGAAGAAAAGAACGACGACGGCTTCGCGCGCCAACTGGCCGAGCTCGCAGACGTGTACGTCAATGACGCCTTTGGGGCCGCCCACCGCGCCCACGCCTCCACCGCCGGCATCGCCGCCTTCGTGCCCAAAAAAGCAGGAGGCTTGTTGCTGAAGAAGGAAACCGAGACGCTGTACGGCCTGCTCAAGAGCCCCCGCAAGCCCTTCGTCGCCATCGTGGGTGGCGCCAAAGTGTCCGACAAGATCGGTGTGTTGCAGAAGCTGCTGGGCAAGGTGGACACCGTCCTCATCGGCGGCGCCATGGCCTACACGTTCCTGGCTGCCCGGGGCTTCGCGGTCGGCATATCCCGCATCGAAGCCGACAAGATGGTCCTGGCGAAGTCCATCATGGACGCCGCCACCCAGCGCGGCGTGCGCATCCTCCTGCCTCTCGATCATGTGACGGCCACCGAGTTCAAGGAAGGCGCCACGCCGACGGTCTGCGACACCATCGCCGATGACCAGATGGGCCTCGACATCGGCCCCGGCACGCGCGCTGCCTACGCCGCCGCTCTCAAGGATGCCGGCACGGTCCTGTGGAACGGCCCCATGGGCGTGTTTGAGTGGCCGAACTATGCCAAGGGCACCAGGGCCGTCGCCGAAGCTGTCGCCACCTGCGGAGCATTTACGGTCGTCGGCGGTGGCGACTCCGTCGCGGCCCTCAACGACCTCGGGCTCGCAAACCAGATCAGCCATGTGTCAACCGGGGGCGGTGCCAGCCTCGAACTCCTCGAAGGCCAAAAGCTGCCGGGGCTGCTGGCCCTCGGCTACGAGTTCTGAGCACAGGTCTCGCCACACGCGGCGACGTCGTCGGGCCCCATGTGGGTAGCCGACGACGTCGTTGTTCGGGACCGGCGCGCCAGGCCTCTCAGGCTGAGGTGAAGACGAACTCGTCGTTTGTCACCTCGCCTGCTGTTCTTCTGGAGGGTCTGCTCCAGACCCTCCCCCCCGACGAGCGGGGCTCGATCGGGGGCCCCCTCCCGAGACGCAGGACCGGGTGAAATTGGCCTTCGGCCATTTTCACCTCAGCCTGCTACACTGGCCAGCGTGATTTCCGACGCCATTCCCGGCTATTTCGACCAGGTCGGGTGGCGGTACGATCGTCGTCGACACGATGAGTTCCGCACAGGGTTCGCCGGCGAGAGGGGGTCGTGGGACGTCTTTGTAAAGGTCTCCAAGCTGCTGGTGACCTTCAGCGTGCCGCACTACGTCGAGAGGCCCGACGACACGCCGCCGGGCCCCACGCTCAACCTCGCGTTGTTGCGAGCCAATCACGAACTCAACCTGGCCAAGCTCAGCATCGGCACCGACGGCGACATCTGCCTGTCGGTTGAACTCCCCGTCGACGACTTCTCGATGAGC
>CAJBHN010000130.1 GCA_903952805.1 uncultured Myxococcales bacterium
GGCGTCGGCGTCGGCGTCGGCGTCGGCGCCGCCGCCCCCTGGGCGCGAGCCGCCGTCAGCACGGCGAGCTTGGCCGCAGCCTTCTGCTTGAGCTCGTCGGTCGAGCGGGGATTGGTCGTACAGAGAGTGAACTTGACAATCGCCTGGTCAATATCACCAAGCGCTTCATGGGCCCGGGCCATGTTATACAGAAGATTCGGCTCGGGGAACAGAGCGTAGGCCGCCTCGAACTTGTCGATGGCCGGGCGGTATTTGCCCGCTTTGTACAGGGAAGCGCCCTCGGCGAAGAGCTTTTCCACCTCGGCATTCTGGTCGGGGGTCTGGCCGCCCAGCAAGAGGGCGCCCTGGATGATCAATGCAAGCATCATTGGCTACGGTCCTTTCATGATTCAGTAAAACGCGGCGATGCCGACGTTCAAGAGTGCGAATGTGAGAGTGCAGAAGTGATTGACGGGCATCAGTCGAGGGGCGCGACCTTTGGTCCATCAGTGTCGAGCAAGCCAATACCCGGCCTGACGTCGTCGTCGACAGAGCCCACGTTGGGCTGGTCATCAAGGAGTCTGATGGACGGCGACTTCACCGGTGCTGACGGCAGCGAGGCCTCGAGTGGGGCGGGAGTGGGAGCGGGAGCGGGGGCGGGGGCGGGGCGGGGCGCTGGACGCGCTGCACGGGGCGCTGACGCCGCCCGCACGACCGGCGGCGGCGCCGTCGCCGGCAAGGGCACAGGGGCGGTCTTGGCCTCTTCAAACGCCTTCCCGAAATCAGCCAGCAACTGCCCGTCATGGACCGCCAGCTGGACGGGATTGGAGAGTTGGTCGTCCCGGCGGGCCCGGAGCGTCAAGGTGGTGGCCGTCGTGGCCAGCGTCACGGGCGAGACCCCGAGGACGCGGCCCCCCTCGTCGACCAAGGTCAGCCCCGGCGGCAAGGATTCGATGATGACGTGGGTTTCGACAGCCTCGACCGACGCGGACACAGGCACGGGCGGCGGGGCCGGGGAAACAGACCGCCACGTCAGCCCGACCGCAAGCACCATCGCTGCACCAACGGCGACAGCGACCGGCGCCGACCCGAACCGCGCCGGCGGTGGAGACGGCGGCGGGATCACGACGTCCTGCTCCCGGGTCTCGGACGTAGGTGGAATGCGAAGGTCGACCGACGAGTCGGGTCCAAGCGCGCGCAAGGCCGACCCGGTGTCGCTCCCGGCACCGGGAAGGCCGGCGGGGCGACGCGCCCCGGTGGAACCGGAATTGGTCGTCGACGTCGACATGAAGTTCTGCGCGAGGTCGGGCGTGACCTGCGCTCGGAAATCGGGATCGACGGCCATCAGCGTCGTCGTCAGGCTTTGCAGCACGTCGAGGCTTTCAGAGGCGTCGGCGTAGCGGTCACCAACCGACTTGGCGAGCAGCTTGTGGACATAGGCCGCGAGCTGCTCTGGAATCTGTTCGCAGCCGACCAGGCCGCGCAATGGTGGAGGCTGCTCGCGCAAATGGGCAAAGAGGACTTCGACCTCGTTCTTCCCCGTAAACGGCAGCCGGCCCGACAACATCTGATACATGACGACGCCAAGGGCATACAGGTCGGTGCTGGGGCCGACGTTGGTGCCGTCGATCTGCTCTGGCGACATGAAGGCTGGCGTTCCGAGCAACACGCCGTCGCGAGTGGCGTCGGCCATGTTGACGTCGCCATCGGTGGAAAACAGCTTGGCGACGCCAAAGTCGAGAACCTTGACCTCCTCGTCGCCGTCCTCGTTTTGCACCAGGAAAATATTTGAGGGCTTGAGGTCCCGGTGGACGATGCCCTTCTTGTGGGCCATTCGAAGGCCGCGCAACAGCTGGGCCGACACCGCGCAGGCGCGGGCGACAGTCATCGGGCCCTCGACCTTGAGGGCCTGGGCCAGCGTCATGCCCTCGAGATACTCCAGGACCAGATACAACATGCCCTTGGCGGTCTCGCCGTAGTCATAGACGGTGACGATGTTGCGGTGACTCAGGTTGGCGAGACCCGTGGCCTCCAACATGAAGCGACGCCGAAAGTCTTCATCACCCAACTTGGGTGACATGACCTTGACGGCGACCTTCCGATTCAGGCCCTTTTGGGTGGCGAGGTAGATGCGGCCCATCGCCCCACGCGCCAACTCCCGTTCCACGACGTATTTGTCGCCAATGACCGGCGGCGTGCGCATGTCGCCATTGGCGGCAATGGCGACCTCGGGGGGCGGCGTCCCCAGCCGCGCCGAAGCGGTCCGCGGCAGCGCTGCTGGCAGGGCTGCCGGCTGGGCTGCCGGCTGGGCTGCCGGCTGGGCTGCTGGCATCGCCACGTTGTCGGTCGGCGCATCGAGCGCCGCCGTCATGGCGTCAGACACGAATTGCGAATGATCCGAGGCTGTCAACGCCACCGGCGCTGGTGCCACCGGATCAATACTCACGTTGGCGTCGGTCGATTGGTTGTCGCCGGTCAGGTCGCTTGTCGTCATTCAATCCACCAACCCAATACCGCGGGGAGCTTCGACGACATCGAGCAGGGGAATGCGAGGGCTGTTGCGGGTCGCGGAGCGGAAATCAGGCGACATCAATTCATCTCCGTCATCCTCCAGCAGCGGCACCGTCGGCTTTGCCCAGGCCAGGAGAACGGGCGCATCGTCGAGCAATGGAACGTGGAACAGGTGCGACGACGTGGAGGATGGCTGGTGGTCAGCAGCGTCGTCGGCGAGCAAATACACATGGGGACCGGACGCTGCCGTGAGCCGCAACGACGACGGCTCGTCGGTCGAGGCCACGGTGGCTGCATCGGGCGCTGGCCTCGACACCTCGCGGAGGAGGACTTCAATGCGGCGGTTGCGGTACTGCTCTGAACTCTCGGGACCAACGAGCGGCTTGCTTGAACCCCAACCGATGGCCTGCACGCGGCTGGCGTCGACGCCACGGCGGACGATGGCGTCCACGACGAATTCGGCGCGCGCTTGAGACAGGCGGACGTTTTCGGCTTCGTCGCCGCCGGCGTCGCTGTGGCCTTCGATCACCACCATCTTGTCAGGCGACACGCTCTTCAACGCCGACGCGATCGCATCCAGGACCGGCCGGGACTCCGGCGTCGTCTGGAATTCGCCGGGACGAAACATCACGCGACGAGTCACGATCAGCCGGTCCTCGGCAAACCAGGCGCGGACCCGCGTCGCGGGAGACGACGGCAATGGCGAAGCGGCCAGCACCATGGGACCCAGGAGGGCAAGGACAAGGACCCAGTGTCGTGATGATTTCACCGGCGGACTATGACAACAACCGCGCGCGTCATCCAAATTCATGAAACGACGCCGAAGACGCTCGTAATTTCAAGCACTTGGAAAAGGGAACCGTCTCACGGGTGGCCATGGGAGGCAGATCCGGTGCAGGCTGGGTTTTCGGCACCACGTCGGAGGCCCGCTCATGGCCGTGAGAAAAATTGCAGAGCGCACGGCGGAGCCGCTGTTGCAGGCCCTGCCCGAAGAGACCTGGACGGACCTCTTTGGTCTGAGCAAACGGTCCGATCGCGAATTCGGCGATCGATTGGTCACGGCGTTGAGCAAGATTGACCGCGGCCTGCTGCCGCCGGCGTCGTCGCACCCGTTTGAGGGCTTCATCGCCCGGGGCACCGAGGCGCTGCCTGAGCTGCTGACGATGTTGGAGACCGGGACCGAGCGCGAATGGTTCAACGCC
>CAJBHN010000131.1 GCA_903952805.1 uncultured Myxococcales bacterium
CTGGATGGCGGGGACGGCAGCTTCGGCAGGGCCGCCCACCGAACCACCCGTAGCCCAGGCGTAGAGCCAACCCTCGCGGGTGCTGGCGACGACGTCGATGAGGCCGTCGCCGTTGAGGTCGCCCACTGCTGGTGTCGTGATGTGCCACCCCTGGGTCCATTTGGGGAAGCCCGGAGCCTGTCGTCCGTCGGGGGCCGTTGCCCACACGAAATAGCCGCCATCGCCCGACAGCACATTGGCCTGGCCGTCGCCGTCGACGTCGGCCACGGCGTAGTTCATGAAGAATTGGTAGTCGGCAATCTTCTTGGGGAAGCCGTCGTGGAAGTACCCACTGTCGGCGTCCCAGGCGCCGACGCCGTGGTCGAAGTCTGAGCGTTTGCCGCCCTGGCTGGCGACCGCGATGAGGCCGAGGCCGGCCGTGCCGTTGATGATGTCGAGTTTGCCGTCGCCGTCGATGTCGGCGACCGAAGGATTGTTGATGACCGGCAAGCTGCCGCTGTCGTCGACGTCGGTCTTTGGACCATAGCCGCTGTTCAGGCTGGACATCGCGAGATCGCGGGCGCGACCGTCGCCGTCAATGATCAACATGAAGCCGCCCATGCCAGCATTGACGACCTCGTCGTCGCCGTCGTTGTCGAAGTCGGCGGCGCAGGGCGAGTTCGGGTTGCCACGGCCGACAAAGGGCAGGATCTCGTCGGGGATGAAGCCTGACACCGTCGTGGGCCAACCCGTGGGAAACGGACCGCCTTCGCGACGGTTGCCTTCGGGGTGGATGGCGTAGAGGAACACGCTGTTGCTGTTTTTGATGCGCTCGGTGGTCCCCACCACGATGTAGGGAGTGCCATCACCGAGGATGTCGGCCACCGTCGGCGACGCGACGATGCGGTCGACGAAAAGGTTGGCCTCGCCATCTTCATTGAAGTCGGGCTCACGGGGATGATGGACATGCACCGGCCAGCCCTCAACCAGGACGCCATCGTGGTGCCACGCGTACACGCGGGAGTCGAGGCCGGCGATGACGACCTCGAGGTCGCCATCCTTGTCGAGGTCGACCAGCATCGGTGAACTGAAGAAGCCGCTCTCGCCATAGCGCTGGTCGCTCCGGCAGCCAACGACGACATCACCCTCGGTGTACAAGGTCCCCGACACGCTGGCGCAGCGGCGTTGGCAGTCGACGTCACAGACACGAGCGCCAGTGAGGCCGTCGGTCATCAGCGCGCGATCGGCGTTGACGGGGAAGCCGGGGCGCACCGAACCACGGCAGTCGACGGCAAAAGCGAAGCCATCGAGGGTCGCCACGACGATGTCGCGGCAGGCGTCAGCGTCGCCGTCGAGGTCGCCGACCGCGATGGTGGCCAACACGCTGGTCTTGATGCTGTCGGGGTCAATCTGACCGGTCACGCCCGTCTGATAGGCACGGCTGGCGCGATGACATTTGGCGGGGTTGGCGGCGCATACGACGGGGTTGAGCGACCCGTAGGTCGATAGCGCCGCTGGGAAGCCAGGCAGTTCGTTGCCGTCTTTGCCGATGGCATGCAGGAAGCCGTCTGACGTCGCCATGACGATCTCTTCGCTGCCGTCGCCATCAAGGTCGGTGAGCTTGGGCGAGGACTCGCCGGAGGCGCCGAGGTATTTGGGGAAGCCGGGCAGGACCTGTTGGTCACCACGGACGCCAAAGGTCTTTCGGAACACGCCGCGGATTTCCTCGCCGGCGGGGTTGGTGCCAAAGGTGCGCAACTCCAGCGTGCCCGAGAACTGCTCGGCCTCGCCGGTGGCGGTGTCAAAGGCCCGCGCCACCATGCCGGGGACATGGTCCTTCAACACCACGGTGGCGATGACGTCGCCGTCACTCTGATTGTCGCCGGCGGCGCCGGTGCCTTCGGCGATCTTGGTGAAGGGCGCAGCAACGATCTGCTCTGACACGTGCAACTCCCAGCGCAGCCCGGTCAAGCGTGGCGACGTCACCGACGCCCGGACCTCGAAGCTGGGCTGACGGGCGGGGTCAAACACCGTGAACCACAGCGGCGCGGCGATGTTGGCCTCCGGCGGAATCTTCTGGTCGCGAATCGCTTCCAGGGAGCGGCGCACGTCGTTACGTCCGTAGCCAAAGTGGAGGTCCCATCCTTCGTTGGAGGGGAACTTGCGGAGGTCTTTGGCGCCAGGATCCTGCTCGGCACCGTCGACGTCGATGTCCTCGGCGGTGGCGATGATGGTCTGGTAGACTTCTTCGGTGGTCAACGGCGCCGCAAAGTAGGCTGCGCGGGGCGTGCCGGCGGCGCGAGCCTTCTCCTGCAGGAAGTACGACAGCATCAAGCCGACGTGGCCGGCCGTGTTGCCGGTGGCCTCGGAGGAACAGCCCTCACCCGGCGTCGACAACATCAAGTGCCCGCCAAAGTTCGTGCAGTTGTTGAAGTTCAAGAACGTCGTCGACTTGAACTCGTCATTGCCGTCGTGGACGATGGCGTGGACGTACAGCGTCCTTTCAAGGCTGCCAGGATAGTTGTGGTGGTAGCTGGTCTCGTCGGCGGCAGAAGCCACGATGGGCACGTTGTTGAAGTAGGCGTATTCGATGGCGGCCTGGGCAAAGGGCGTGTTGTTGATCGAACCCAGGGCTTCCTGGATGACGTTGGCGCCGCTGTCGACGACAAAGACCGCCCCCTCGGCGAACTGGTTGACGTCGCCGATGAAGCTGTCACCGACCCGCACGTTGAGCACGAGGCAACGAGCGCAGATGCCGCCGCGGCCGCCGTCGTCGTGGATCTCACTGGCGGAGTCGTTGGCCTCGCCGGTGCCGTGGCCGAAGTCGCCGTCGTCAGATGGGTCGTTGTCGTTCCAGAAGAAGTCCCAGCCGGCGATGTCGTCGGTGTAGCCATTGGTGTCGCTGTCGAGTTCGTCGCTGCAGGGCCCGGTGCCGTCGTCGGCGTAGATGAGGTCTTGGGGATCACGAGTCCCGTTGAAGTTGATGTCCTCCAGCCAGGGCGCCTGGTCGTAGTCGCGGATGGTGAAGAGGCCATCGCCGTTGACGTCGAAACCCTTGAACGGGTCGACGTTGGCGAGGTCGGCACCCGGAGGAGGGCAGCTGCCGAGTTCGAGGGCATTCAGGTAATACTTCTCGGAGAGACCACCCTCGCTCCACCTGATGCCTGAATCGAGGACGCCGATGACGACGGCGGGGTCGCCCGTCGACAGCAGCCACCCCTGGTCGACCTTCATGCCAGCGGTGAGGCCAGCCTGCCCTTCCCGGGTACACCCCGTGGTGGCATCGCCGACGCAGGCGGTGGCCTCGTTGGCATCGATCGTGGGGGCGCCGCCGTCAAAGCGACCGGGATGGGTGCTCTCGTCCGGAAGAAAGCCCCACATTTCCCAGCCGCCCGAGAAGCCGTCTTTGGGCCAGTTGGCGGGGCTCTTGGCGTACGCGCGCAAAGCCGCGCTGTCGGAGCCCGTCACCAAGCTGCCGTCGAAGACCTTGGGAAAGATGTCCCATTCGATCGTGATGGTTTCGCGGTTGGTGTCGGGGTCGGTGGCGCCGATGAGCGTCACGGCGCCCGTGGGGTCGCCAAGGCCGGCCAGCAGTGCACCATTGAAGCGGAGGGTGGCGGTCGTCGGACCGGTTCCCGACGTCGGGCTGACGATGGCCCAGGGAACATCAACGCTCAGGGTCCAAGCCTCGCCAGGCTCGGCGGTGACAGCGAGGGCGATGTCCTTGGGCTGGGCGCCGCGAACCAGACGAAGATCGGGCAAGCGCTCGTAGTGCCGATCGAAAAGGTTTTCACGTTGGGCGAGGTCAACCGCCGCCAACGTGGGAGAAGCGGCGACAGTGGCGCACACAAGAATGGCGCGGGAAAGCGACGTCAGCATGGAAACTCCGGTGACGCCACCCTAGGGCAGCGCGTCGGCGCCGCAAGGGCCTCGGACGAATGACCGATGGCGCAATGCGTCACACCGTCAGCCCTCAGGGCTTCTTGCGGTCCTTCAGCAGGTTGAAGACTTCACGCAGCGCTCGCTGGCCTGTGCGCTCCACCGCCCCCACGCCCCGGTCAAAGGCGAAGCTCATGTCGTCGATGGCCGCCTGCAGCGGCGTCGCCCCGACCCGCAGCACAGGCTGGATGCTGCCCGAGGGCCAGCACACCCGCGCCCCCACGCCGTACTCGAGCAGCCGGGTGGGCACTTTGCCCGATCGCTCCAACGCCAGCAGGGCCTTGATCCCGCCGGACGCCAACGCCGCCTTGAGGCCGAAGGGCAGCGCCAAGGTCGACAGCACATCGAGGGAGAAGCCGACGAAGCCGATGACCAGCAGCGGTTTGTTCGACTGGCGCGCGACGTCGAGATCGTCGAGGGAAAACGCTGCCAGCGACCCTTTGAGGCCTGGATGGGTATGCCACAACGCGGCTCCCCAGGTCGGGTCGATGCCGACTCGACCTGGCATCCCACTGATTTCGCGCTTCAAGCCCACCAAGACGATGCGCCCCCCCTGCTCCTTCAGGTAGCAACTGCCCGCCAACTCACGGCCGGTCCTCGTCGACAACACCAACTCTTCGGCAGCGCGCTGAAAGAAGGCCTTGCTGCCATGGAGAGCCCGCTCCCTGCCAACGACCAGGGCCCGCGTCGTCGTCGACACAGAACCGTCGAGCGACCCCTGACGCGCCTGGTCTTGGGCCGCCGCCGCCGGCACACCAGTTGCTGTCGACGTCACCTCGCCCACCAGGCCCTCGGCATAGGCGTCGACGATGTCGGCTGCGGGGATGCGTGGACGGGCCCTCGCCATGGGATCCTCAGCTGTTTCGTCGGGCGTTTCTGGAGGCGTTGACGGCAAAGCCGATGGCGATGACTTTGGTAATCATACTGCTGCCGCCGTAGCTGACCAACGGCAGCGTCACGCCGACGACCGGCAGCACACCGGTGACCATGCCAATGTTGATGAAGGCGTGCCAAAAAATCATCGCCGCCGCACCGACGGCCAGCAGGGCGCTGAAGCGGTCGGTGGCTTTGGTCGCCATTCGCAGCATCAAGGCCACCAGCGCAAAGAACAACACGATCAGCACCGCGCCGCCGACAAATCCCCATTCTTCGCCCAAGACCGAGAACGCGAAATCGGTGTGATTCTCAGGCAAAAACGACAGTTGGGTCTGGGTGCCTTCGCACCATCCCTTGCCCGTCACCTGACCACTGCCGACGGCGATCATCGACTGGGCGGCGTGATAGCCGGAGCCCTGGATGTCAGCTTCGGGGTTCAAAAATGTCTCCACGCGCTTGCGCTGATAATCGTGCAACAGGTTGTTCCACGCGTACAACGCAACGCCGACGCCTGACACGCCGGCAATCACCAGGTCACGACGGCGCATTCCCGCAAACAAAATCTGGGTGGCGGCAATACCCAGCACAATCGAACTGGTCCCGAGGTCGGGCTCGATGAGGACCAGCACAAAGGGCAGCATGACGATGTCGATGGGGGCGATCATCGCCCGGTGATGCAGACCTCGCCGCGCAAGCACCAAGAGCGAAATGACCAACCAGATGATGGCGATAACGATGACGCCAGGCAAGACGAGGGGGCCGTCGACCTTGTCGAGCTCAGCGACCACCTCCACCGGCGGCGACCTGAGATGGCGGGCTTGCTCGATGACATCGGACAACGACGGGGCGTCGAGGCCGGCCTTTTTGAAGGCTCGGACCAGATCTTTGCGCTGGTCGAACATCCGGTACGCCTGCAACGCCAGCAGTCCCAGGGGACGGCTGGGGTTCAGCGGTCGAATCAACGAAATGAGGGTGTAGCCACCTGGGATTTCGAATCCGGCAAAGTATCTCGCGACCACCAGCATGATGGCCAACTTCGCCAACTCCGAAGGCTGCATGTTGAAGGGACCCAGGTCGAGCCAGCGCTGAGCGCCCTTGATGGGCACGCCAATCACCAACACCAGCACCAGCAAGGCACAGGTGACAATGTAGACAGGCCAAGCGGTCAACTCGAGGGTCGATGGTCGCAGACGGGAAATGATGGCGGCGACCAGGAATCCCGCGAAAGCCCACAAAAGCTGTTTGATCCAGATATCGGTGTCGATGAAATTCTGGGCCGCTGAATACAGATTGATGACGCCAATCAACGGAATGGTCATCGCCACAGCGATGAGGGCAACAGGCCAGCCTTGGCTATCGCTGCTGCGGGGCATGGATGAACTCATGGCGTCACCTCGATGGACGCGGGTTCCTCGGTCTCGTCATGGCTTATCGTCTGGGTCTCCTCGGTAACGACGTCATCTTTCTTGGGAGCAACAACTTTCGCCTTCGAAACGATGGGCGGCAGGTCGCCAAATCGTTCTCCGGCGCGGGTCTTGGTAAACCACGTCCGCAATACTTCCGCCGTGACTGGCCCAGACGTGCTGCCGCCAAAACCGCCGTGTTCCGTCATGGTCACGATGACGACCTCTGGGGCCTCCAACGGGGCATAGCCGACGAACCAGGCGTGATCGCGTTGCTCGTAGGGCATGTCTTCGGCTCGCACGTGGGCGACGCTCTTGGAGAGACGGACCACCTGAGCGGTGCCGGTCTTGCCGGAGATGACGGTGCC
>CAJBHN010000132.1 GCA_903952805.1 uncultured Myxococcales bacterium
GAAGTCGGCGATCAAGACCAGCTCGTCTCGTTTGGAGCGCTGTTCCCAGCGGGCGGCGGCGGCCACCGGCTCGAACTCAAAGACGACGTCGTCAAACCCTGCGGCACCAAGGGCCTGGCGCAGGCGATCTTCGGCGAAGGTATCGGCGGCGGCAGCCTGCGCGGAGCCCTCCTCGAGGTCGTCGCGCACGAAGTGCACGGGGCGGCCAGCGACGACGCGACCGGGCAGGGGACCCCAGGTCTTTTCGGCTTCGGTGCGGACGCCAGCGACGACGAGGGCGATCATGTCCTCGAGGCTGAACTTCGCGTTGAAGATCATGGTCGACGTGAAGGTCTTGCTCGCCAGATGGGATTTCACCGACTGCACGAAGCGGCCCGCGCCGGCAGCGTCGATGTAGTCGTGGATGGCCTTGAGTCCAGTCGTCACCACCGGGCGGCGGTCGGGGCCTTTTTCGTCTGGGTCCACCCACAGCACCGAGCGAAACGTCTCCATGCTCACCGGGACGGGTTGCAGCCTCGTGGGCGGCGGCGTGAAGCGGGCGAGTTGGACGACGTCGCTGTCGGCGGTGATGCTGGCGAGCGCGCTGTTGGTGGTGCCGAAGTCGAGTCCGAGGAACATCGCTGCCGTGTAGCAGGCGACACCGATCGGTCTACCCCAACGACGGCGCTGTCAGCCGCTGCTGCAGGGCGTGGCGTCGGCTGGCGGCTTCGGCCCGGCGGCGCTCGTCCAGCCCCCGGCGGGCGCGCCACAGCAGATTGTGGGGCGTCACGGTGGGCGCAACGAACTCGACGACCTCCACGTCGTAGCCCAGGCTTTCCAGGCGCAGGGTCCTCTCGGCATCGATGACGGCCTGGGCCAGGCGTCGCCCCACCACGCCCTGGCGGGGGATGATGTCGGTGAGGCCCGTCAGCAACGCCTGCCCGGGGATGGCCGGCACGCCGAGACTCGCGCTCTTGGGGTGGGCTCCGTAGCAGCAGGGGACCAGCAGCAGGTGGGCGGGGCGTGCGAGGCCGACCGTGTCGATGACGGCGTCGGAGGCCGCGCCGCAGGCGTGCAGCGCCACCACGATGTCGGCCGTGGCCACGAGGGCGTGGACCTGATCGTCGCCGACAGAAGCAACGACGACGTCGACGACGCAGTCGACGCCGATGGCGGCACGGCGGGCGGCGTCGACGCGGGCGGCGTCGCGGTCGACGACGACAACGCGCCAGCCGGGCTGCAGCACCAATGCGGCGGACAGCAGGCCGAGCGGCGACTTGCCCGCGCACAGGTCCACCAGCACGCCGCGGGGACGGTTCCTGGTCAGGCGGGCCACCTCGGCCAGCAGCGGGACGAGTTCGGCCGCCTTCTTTTTGTCTTCGCGGCGCAAGGCGGTGCCGTCGGCCTTGATGAAGAGGCGGTGCAGGCAGGCTTCGACGTCGTCGATGGTGACATCGACGGGCTGCTTGGCCGTGGCCGCGGCGGCGTCAGCTGAGAACTTCATTCAGCGACATCGTGACGCTACGGTGGGTCCATGCAACGGCTGAGCGACCGACATGTGGTGGTGGGCGTGACCGGGTCCATCGCGGCCTACCGCGCCTGTGACGTCGTCCGCGAGCTGCGGGCGCAGGGGGCCACCGTGCGGGTGGCGCCGACGAAGGGAGCCCAGGCCTTCGTGACGCCGTTGACGTTTGAAGCCCTGAGCGGGCAACCGTGTCTGTTGACGTCGCTGGAGGTCCACGCCGGCCTCATCCCCCACGTCGAGGAGGCCTACCGCGCCGCCGCCGTCGTCGTGGCCCCTGCCAGCGCCGATGCCATCGCCAAAATGGCCGCCGGTTTCGCCGACGAAGCCATCTTGTCGTTGCTGTTGAGCTTTCAGGGGCCGGTCATCGTGGCGCCCGCCATGGAGACACATATGTGGTCTCATCCCGCCACCCAGCACAACATCGCCACGCTGCGTGCGCGCGGCGTCGTCATCGTCGACCCCGACGAAGGCCCCCTGGCGTCGGGCCGCACCGGGCGCGGTCGCCTGGCCCCGGTGGCCCGCATCATCGAGACGGTGTTGCGTGCGACGACGCCAGCGACGCTGCTGGGACGTCGCCTGCTCGTCACCGCCGGCCCCACCGTCGAGGACATCGACCCCGCCCGCAGCATCACCAATCGCTCGTCGGGCACCATGGGCGTCATGGTGGCTCGTGCCCTCGCCCTGCGGGGGGCCGACGTCGAACTCGTGCACGGGCCGATGCGGGCAGCGGTGCCAGCGACCCCGGGGATTTCGCTGCATCCCGTGCGCTCGGCCGACCAGATGGCGAAACGGTGCTTTGCCATCGTCGATGACCACCGCTCCATCGACGCCGCCATCATGGCTGCCGCCGTCGCCGACTTCACGCCGGCGAGCAAGGCCCCCGGCAAGCTGAAGAAACAGGATGGCCCACCGGCCATCGCGTTGGTGTCGACGACCGACATCCTGGCGACCCTTGGTGCCCGTCGTGACCGCCGCTATGCGCTGGTGGGCTTTGCCGCCGAGACCTCGGCCATCGAGGCTGCTGCCGCCGAGAAGAGACAACGCAAGGGCTGCGACGTCGTGATCGGCAACGACGTCGGCGCCAGCAACACCGGCTTCGACGTCAACACCAATCGCTTGTATGTGGCGAGGGACGCCGCGCGGGCCGCGTCTGGGTGGACGGTGCTGATGAGCAAGGAGGCCTGCGCCGAGGTCGTCGCCGACGAGCTCGTGGGCCTGCTGGCCGCTCGCTGACGATCAGGGCCGCACGGCCAAAAGCTTGGTGAGGTCGGCCGTCATCGGGCCCGAGTGGGCGAAGGCGAACGTATTAACCTCGTTGGCGGCCAACGACTTGGCCAGTGTCTGCAGTGACGCGATGGCTTGCACGCGATCGTCGCTGAAGGGCCGCGGCGGTGCTTCGATGTGGCCGTCGGCGCCACCGTTGGCGGCGTCGCCGACGAAGAGCACGCCGTTGGCGAGGTACATCATGCTGCCGGCGGTGTGGCCGGGGACCGCGAAGGCCTTGACGGTCACCTCGCCCACGATGGTCTCTTCGCCGTCGTGCAGGGGCTTGGCGACAAGGCCCGAGTCCTTGGCTCCAGCCATGCCCGTCAACAAGCCGTGGAAGGGGGCCTGGCCCGTCAACGTCGGCAGCTCGAGGGTGTTGGCGGCCAGGAAGGCGCCGGGGAAGGCCCGCTGGATGGCCGCGCACCCCGTGATGTGGTCGGTGTGGGCGTGGGTCAGAAAGATGCCGTCGACGACGAGCTGCTGCGCCCGCACATACGTGAGCAGGCTCGTGGCCTCGACGTCATTGCCGCAATCCACCAGCGCCACGTGGTGGTTGCCGGTGGGGATGGCGAAGGCGGCGACGAAGCCGTCCTTCAGCAGGATGGCCTTGCCGCCGGCGATGGGGCCGCTGTCGGGCATCGGCGCGTTGCCCGCGAAAATCGACATCATCAGCACGACGACGCCGACAACGACGACGATGGTGAGGGAGGCGACGACGAGCAGGACGCGCTTGAGCATGGTCCCGTGTGGCAGGACCATCGGCCGAGCACCAGTGGTCGGCCTGGTCAGCGTTTGCCGACGAAGCTGACGCTTTGGGTGAGGATCAACGGCGCACCCGGCGGTTGGTTGACCGGGTCTTCGAGGTGGAAGTCGAAGCCCTCGTCGCGGCGGGGAAAGCAGGTGGTGAAGTCCCCCGAGGTGCCGTGGCCGCCATCGTTGTTGGCGCCGGTATGCTCGTAGACCGACGCAAACGCCACCACGATGCTGCCGAAGTAGCTGGCGGTGGCCGAGGTGCCGGCGCAGTTCCAGCGCTCGTTGTAGCGGGGAAAGTCTTCAAAGCCGTCTGACGAGTGGTCGTGTCCCCCGAGCGCTCGAGTGGGAGTGGGGTTCCAGCCGGCGAGGATCTCGAGGTGTTGTCGCGTGTCGGATGCGACCCGGGCCACGACGGTGTCCCTCATGGGCTGGCGCCAATTGGCGTTGGCGTCGCTCCAATTGTTCGAGTGCCGGTGGAAGCGGTCGCCGGCGATGAGGAAGGGCACGAAATAGTCGGGCGAGGCCAAGGTGCCGCGCAGGCGCTGCGGGTTGGTGTCGATGTTGGCGTCGCCAACGACAGCGATGGGCAGATTGGTGGCGATGGTCAGGCCACCGGGCAGGGCGCCAGCCGGGATGGTCACGCCGGCAAAGGTGCCCGACGTTGGCGGGTTGATGTGGGCGGCGTTGATGACCCGTACGAAGTTCGGAAATGCCCCCGCCGACCGCCCCAGGTTCGTGCAGGGTGTCGTCGGAAAGACTGTTCCACCGGTGGCGTCTTTGAGGGGGCGCGCCGCCTTGGCGCACAACGACATGGGCAGCGTCGAATTCAGCAGGCGATCGTTGTCGTCGGCTGGTTGAAAGGGCCACAGCTTGGGGAACCGGCTGGTCGCCGGCGTCGAGCCGAGCCCGTCCATGCTGCCGGGCCACGTCGACGAAATGTAGACGACACCGTTGAAGGAGCGGTCGCCGCCGCCGCCGCCCGAGCAGCTGCCCGGAAAGTAGGAGCCAAGCTCTTTGTTGGTGCAGGTCTTCAAGGCGCCGATAAAAGCAGCGACGTCGAAGTTGATGGGCAGCAATCGCGACCGCTTCGTCTCGACGTCGCTGGCGCCGCTGTTGACGTCAGGGTCATTGCTCTCGGAGCGGGCTTCGATCCAACCATTCTTGATGCCGCCGCGAGCGCCTTCGAGGTAGTCTTCCAGGGTGCTGGCGGGGGCGGTGGCCACCGGCGTTGACGGCGACGAATAATGTCCCGGGCGGAACACGCCGCCGCCAAGGTTGTGCAACAGCCCATACGAGATGACCGCTGGCGCCGCACTCGTGTAGGTCCAGCGGTCACCCCCGTCCTTGAAGCCGTAGTAGCTGAAAAGCTGCGGGGTGGTGGTGCTCCCCCAGCCGAGCTCGCTGCGCAGGGCATCTTGGCCGACCAGCCTGGCGCTGATAATTCCCAGGGCGCCGGCGTCGCCGAGGCCGACATAGCCATCGTAGTACGTGTCGTCGTCGACGTTGTCGACATGGTCGGTCCAGATGGGCGTACCTGGCTGCTCCGGCGCTGCC
>CAJBHN010000133.1 GCA_903952805.1 uncultured Myxococcales bacterium
GCCGTGCGCATGACCACTCCTGTCGACGTGAGAGAAGCATTCACCGCTGCAACCGAAAACGTCCGTCGAGGGCCATGAAGCTGTCGACGGCCGCGATCAATGCGTCATCGGTCGACGCACGAAAGGCCGCCACTTCGACCCGCTTCCCCTCCCGCTTCAAGCGCTTCACCAATGGGACGAAATCACCGTCGCCGCTGCCGATGACCACGACATCGACGTCGTCGAGATGGTCGAGAATTTCCATCGCCATGCCCATATCCCAGTCGGCCTTACGGCTGCCGTCGTGGCGAACCTTGGCGCGCTTTTCACGCAACTCCCAGCCCTGGCCCCGCAAACTGTTGGCAAAGGCCGCATGTTTTTCCCGCGTCGTCTCGGGAGCGTCGACGATGAAGGCGATCGCGGCAGCCCGCGGGCGGCCATCGGTGATGGCCTCCAAGACCGCTGCGTAATCGAGGCGGCTCCCCAGGTCCCGCCGGGCCGACGCCGAAAGATTGGCGTCGTCAACGAAGATGCCGACCCGACCGGTGGCTGGGGCGGCAGGCGGCTGGGCGCTGCCTCGGGCCAGCAGCTGACGGGAGTCACGCAGCTGCTCGCGCATCTCTTCGAGGCGGTGAAGAGCGGCCCGCTCCCGGACTTGCAGCACCCGCAGCTGAGCCTCGAGTCCTTCGATGGTGACGGCGCTCCTCCCATGAGCAGCGACCAACTCGTCGTGGGCGGCCTCCAGGGCCCCTTCCAGTTCAGCCAGACGTTCGACCCTGTCCTGGGCACGCTCAAGCGAGCGGACGCGGTCACGGAGCCTCTGGTTGTCATCGGCAAGGCCGGCAACCTTGTCTGGGGCGAGTGCGGCGAGGTCGTCTTCAAGCCTCGCAACCTGGTCGCGGCAGCGGGCGAGGTCGGCCACATCTTGGCGGCGAAGGTGCTCTTCTTCCCGCAGCGCCTTTTCTCGCGCCCCCAATCGAGCAACCAGTTCGGCGCGTTCACGTTCCACGTTTTGCGCGTGCCCGACCTCTCGCTGAAGCTGCTTCTGCTGTTCGCGGATGGCGTCTTCGTACCCCAGCAGGCGCTGATGGAGTTCGGTCAGCAGGACGTCTGGCACGCCGGCCACGGGGCTGGCGACGGCGTCGGCAACGGCCTCGGCGACGCGCTCCTTCTCGGCGAGGGCGGCAAATGCCTCATCGAGGACCCAGCCTGCCGCCCGCAAGTGGGCGTCGCGCCCGTCCCGGATGAGTGCCCAAACCAACCGAGCCCGCTCGCGGCGAAAGTCGAGGGCACGGTAGCTGCGGAGCCGCTCCTCGAGGGAACCCTCATCGATGCTGGCGACGATGTGGCGTTCCTTGTGGGCGCCCTTGTCGAGTTCCCGCATCAGCGCGGTCGCGGTGGCTTCGTCCTTGTGAAAAAGATCGGCGAGTCGCCCCACAACCTCAGGCCGGCTCAGGGATGCCGTTCGCCCGAGTGCCCCCCGCGTCACTTTCTGCAGGGTCTCGTCCATCGTTTTGCGGTCGAGAGCACCCTCAATGACGATGATCGAACGGGGCAAGTCGAGTGCGGCCCGCGCGGCCGCAAGCACCTCGCGCATGGCGGGCGTCCCCGCCTTCGGCAACGGCTGAGGGACGCCCATCAGCGTGCCCTCGCGTCTTCATTGGCCTGAAGCCAAACCCTGACGTCACAAGCAGGTTCGGCACAGCACCGGCCACACGTCAGCTTCATGGCGCCCCTCAGTCACGCACCGGCAACGCCCGCAAAGCAGCCTTGCCATCCTTCGCGTACACCTGAAAGCGCACAGACTTCGCTTTGTGCTTCTCAATGATTTGCTGGCGATTTTTCAGCAGTTTCGAAACGAAGCGGTCGAAGGTCAGGTCGGACGTATCCTCACCACACTCAATGCGGGTCTGCACGAACTTCTCGTACACCTCTTTGTAGTGCGCCTCATCAGCAGCATCGACGTCGTTTTTGGGCGCAACCTGGGCCAGCAGTTCATGGGGCACCTGAGCCACGACCGTACGATTGTCGTCGAGCAGCGCCGCGGGAGGCGCAGGGCGTGGCGTGGGAGCCGGAGCCGACGATGCCTGCAACAAGGCTTCGGGCATCTGGAACATGACCGTCGCTTCGGGCTGCATCGTATGCTGCTCGGGCTCAGGTTCAGGCGCCGGCGGTGCTGCCGGCGGCGCCGTCTTCGTCTGCGGGACCCGGAACGCGGCCAGGGGGTCGTCGTCAAACAGACCGAGCAATCCACCGCCAGCTGCTCCCGCCGCCTGAGCCGCCGGCACGACGGGCGCAGGTTTGGGCGCCTGCGCCGCCAACGGGGCCACGGGCCCAGGTGGGACCGCAGGCTTGGCCGCCTGTGAAGGCATGGATCTCGAAGGAGAGGTCGGTAGTGAAACAGGCGTCGACGGAGATGCCGGGGCCGCTGACGACGAGGTCGACGGCATCGACGCAAAGTCACCGCCAAATGACGAACTCGACGCCGGTGGCAGATCTTGTGACGTCGACGCGGAGTTCCCAAAGAGTGGCGCCGTTGTGCCCCGGGACGACGGCATTGTTTGCAGCAAGAGATTGATCTGTTTTCCCAGCCGGAGCATCGGCCCAAGGCCAGCCTCGGGAAGAATCCCGACGTTTCCTCCGTGCTGCTGCACCTGGCTCAGGTGCTCGGTGATGAGCTCGAGTGGACGGTTCATCGCCCGCAGCGCGCTGGCGATGATGCCCAGGACCAGAATCAGAAGCAGACCCGTGCCCGCAAGAATACCAGCCTGAAGCCCCGCCAGTCCGCTGTAGGCGGCGTCACGATCCACCAAGGTCACGAGGGCGATAGGCTCCCCGGGGTACAACGGAAGCGACGCCAACAGGTATCGGTAGGCGTCGGGCACCAAAATCGGCAGCGGCCCGTACGATGGCGTCGGCTCGCCAAACGACTGATTGCGCTGAACGAGGTCCGACGGCGCGACGCCCACAGGCAGGCTACCGAGGACCATCTCCCCCGCGACGACGAAAGTCGGCGCAGCCGCCTTCCTCCCAAACGACGCCACCAACTCCTGCGTGTAGACCCACCCCAGAACGACCGCACCGCCCAAGGCGCCATCGTTGTCGTAACAGGCGGAGGCCGCCAGGTGGACTGGCACGCCGTCCTGCATCCAGACCCCGTCACGGGACAAACCACGCAGCGCTTCTGCCACCACCGACATGCCGGCGACGTCGTCAGGCAACTTGGGGTCAGCTCCGCTCTTGCCGACGATGACACCGTCGACACCAACCAGGAACGCGAAATTGGGAGCGTCGAGCCCCCCTGACTTGGCGAGGAGAGCTGCCTCGGCCTTGGGCGACAGCTTCTTCTTGACGAGGGCGTTGGCCACGTCGGGATCGGAAGCGGCAACCGCAGCAGCGTCGACTGTATTTGACGCAAATATCGCCACAGCGCCCGCAGCGGCACTCACCGCAGACGAGGACGTCGCCTCGTACGGCGGCATGACGATGCCGTGAATCGCACCTGTACCACCCAGGAGGGCTGCGGCACCCGCCACCGGGATGAGCAGGGCCAGGAGGACAAATCGGAACTGGAACATGCGTGTCCTTCTCTCTCTCTCAGTCAATGGCCGGAACCTACTCCACCCCTACGGGTTTCCTGCAAGAGGATGGTCCCTGATACGAACCTGCCCCGGCCGAAAACCAACGGTCTGGCGGGTTACGGCTCGCTGCTTGGTGGCACCACCGACTGGGCCACGGGCACGGCGACGAACATTGATGCATCCTTCACGGCGACAGTCACCACACTGTTGGCTGAGATGGTTGCGTCGATATAGCTTGTACGGTTTCGCTTCACCTGGAACGGCGTAGGTCCATACAGAAGCTCACTGCCCATCCAGAAGCTTATACTGTATTCCCCCTCAACCAGTGGCGTAAACGGCATATCGCCGTTCGCATCAAAAGGTACGGCCAGTCCTCGATCAAGGACCTTGGCCACCGCTCGAGCAAATGGCAGTTCCTTGAGTGACAA
>CAJBHN010000134.1 GCA_903952805.1 uncultured Myxococcales bacterium
CAGCCTGCTCAGATCATCCGCGATCCCTACATCTTCGAGTTCCTCGGCCAGCTCAATGCCTACGTCGCCTACTACAAAGAGCACGAAATGACACCCGGTGACCAGTCACCGGTCGGCATCCTTCTCTGCACCCGCAAGAACGAAGCCCTTGTCGAGTTCGCCCTCGGAGACTTGTCGAACCAACTCTTCGTGTCCCGGTACGCGGTGGAAATGCCGAAAAAGCAGGACATGGAACGCTTCCTCAAGAAAGTTGGCAAGGAGGTCGGATATGACGGATAGAAACAACAGCCAATCTGCATCCCTCGCAGGCGACGCTGAATTTGCGAAAATTCGATCCCTCGTAGCCAATGTCCATGCGATTCACCGGCAAAAAGCCGCCTCGCTCTCACCCATCGTCCAATCCCTGCTCGACACACGCTCCCGCAACGTGAAAGAGATCGAGCACACCCTCGACCATCTTCTCGATTGCGCCTGCATCCCCGAAGGCCTCGGCAGCTTCAAAGCACTTTGCCGCTACTACTACCCGATCAATCCAACGGCCACGACGAGTTACGTTCACGCTTATCGGGAAATGTGGGACACCGAAGCGCCGCAACATGGACCTGCATACCAAGCCTAGACAACCATGACCACCATCCCACTCATCTACTGCGCTCACCACATGTTCGTCGACCTTCCCGAAGGTCGGTGGCTTGTAGACACCGGATTGGACTTCCACTCGAAGCGTGGATACCCCATCAATAGCGGCGGCGTTTCACAAGGCGGCAACTTCACCAGAATCGTGGTCATGGCTGGCGAGTGGAGCCGAGCGATCGGTGACGTTGTGCCGAGCCCAGGTGCGGTGGCTTTGATGGGTCTTGCCGGTGTGGTGGGTGCACGGCGGCGGCGGTGACTGGCATCGACAAAGGCGGTCGGACCTGCGCGTGCAAAGGCAAGTGTCGCGGAATCGTCGAAGGAGACGTAGCGTCCATTTGTCTATTAGACGAGCGTCTATTTGCCTAGTTTGCAAGCGTCTGATTGCCAACGCAGGTGTCGTCTCAGCCCATTTTCAGCCTAGTTCGAGCCTCTTTGGTGCTTACGCGCCTGGGGGCAGGGCAGTCCCCGAGCCGTGCCGCATCGTCACGCGGCATATCGCACTTCCCGAAGGATGACATCGCGGACGTCCTGCTTCAGGCCGCCGACTGGTACCACGTCGACAGACTGGTCAAAGGTGCGCTCAAGCAGAGTCTTGACGGAGACAAGATCGAACAAGTCGCCTTCGTCTGTCATTTCGACCAAGACATCGATGTCCGACTGTGGCGTTGCCTCGCCGCGCGCCATCGAGCCGAAGACTCCAATGCGGGCAACGTGACGTTGCGCGAGCTCCGATTGGAGCCTGCGAAGTTCAGCGAGGACTTCCGGGAGGGTGATCACCTGAGAAAGGGTACCGCGGCATCGGGCTGGAAGGAAGCGGAGGTGGCGGGGCGGGTTGAGCTGGACCTGCACACCAATCCGCGGAACCCATCACTCTTCCAGCAATCCGTCTTCGTCCGGCTCGCTAACCATAATGCCGTCATGCGTGCGCAGCGCTTCGTACAGCGTCTTTGCGGCGTCGATACTGAACGACTTTCGTGGCGCATCGAGCCATGCGGCTACGAGCTCTACAAACTCTTCGTTCTGGGCTTCCTCCAGGGTTCGGCCCCACAGGGCTTGGAGCTGGTCGTCGTTCAGGGCGCCTTCCTCGATGTCCTCTTCGGTGACGTCGTCAAGGTCGGCGTTGCGCTCGACCGACTTCATGAGCCAAACGCCGCCCGCAATGCGCCGCACGTAGTAGGCGATGTGG
>CAJBHN010000135.1 GCA_903952805.1 uncultured Myxococcales bacterium
CTCGCCGTCGACACTCCCGACGACTCCGCCCACCACATCACCAAGCGTTGGCCCGCGCTGCAGCAGGCTCGCCGACGCTTCAGTTCTCCATGCGGTAGCGGTCGATGGCGTTGGCGCTGTCGTCGTCGTTGGTGTCGTCGTCGGTGCTGCGGTTCAAGCGGGGCGCGCTGTCGCCGGGCGTGGGGGGCAGGGCCTCGGGAGCGACCAGCTCCAACACCCACTGCTCATACAAGCCGCTGCTGGTGCCGTCGTCGGCGGTCTCGGGCGGCGGCAGCTCGCTGATGAAGCGGCTGGGCTTGTGCAATACCAGCGACGTGTCGCGCATGCGGCTCGTCAAGGGATGGGTCAGGTACAGCTCATTTTTAGCTCGCGTGACGGCGACGTAGAACAAGCGTCGTTCTTCATCCTCACCGAGGTCTTCCTTCAGCGCGAGGTCTGACGGGAAGGTGCCGTCGGCCATCCACAGCGCGAAGACGTGGCTCCACTCAAGGCCCTTGGCCTGATGCACCGAGCTCAGACACACCCGCTCGTCGGGGTCCTCGGCCGAGATGATTTCCTCCGCCGAAAAGCTCTGCACCAGCATGAGCTCGCTCAAGAACGCTTCGGTGTCGGCGAAGCCGGCGGCGTAGTCGGCCAGTTGGTCGACCTCGGCGATGCGTTCGTCGGCAACGGGATAGACCTTGCGCAGATAGTCGCTGTAGTGGTCGTCGAGCAGCACGCGGATTTGCTCGGCAGGTTTGTCGCGGACGTCGTCGTCACCCAGGCGCGACAACAGCCGCGCGTATTTCTCGACGCCGGGCTTGGCCCGCCGACCCAGCGTGCCGTCGAGACTGGGGTCGAGCACCAACGCGCGCACGGCCTTGTGCGGCGGCGAGCCCGCGCCCAGCTCGCTCTTGAAGCTGCGCCACAGGCTGTCGGCGGTGGCGTTGCCGATGCCGTCGTGCAGTTTGACGGTGCGCCGAAAGCTCAGCTCGTCGTCGGGATTCCACAGCAACTTCAGGTGGGCGATGACGTCCTTGATGTGGGCACTTTCAAAGAAGCGCAGCCCCGAACGCACCAGATACGGAATGCCGCGGCGGGTCAGTTCCACCTGCAGCTCCAGGGCGTTGCGGTGGGCGCGATACAGCACGGCGATGTCGTCGAGGGCGACGCCCTCGTCGCGCAATTGCAAGATGCGCTCGGCGATGAACTCGGCCTGCACCGACGCGTCCTTGCAGGGCACCAACGCCGGCAACATGCCGCTGGGCCGAATGGCCTTGAGGCGGGTGGGGAATTCCTGCCGGGCCCGCGACAGGCAGGCGTTGGCGAGGCCGCAGATTTCCGGCGTCGAGCGGTAGTTCAGCTGCAGCGGCAACGTCTGCGCGCCAATCCACCGCGTCGAGAACTCCCGCATGTTTTCCACCGCGGCGCCGCGGAAGCCGTAGATGCATTGGGCGTCGTCACCCACGACGGTGACGTTGTGGTGGTTCTTGGCCATGCTGTCGACGATGGTGCCCTGCAGGGCGTTGGTGTCTTGATATTCGTCGACGAGGATGGCGTCGTAGCTGTTGCGGATATGCTCGGCGATGGCGCCGCCCTCCTCCAGCAGCACCTGCCAGTTCATCAACAGGTCGTCGAAGTCCATCACGTTCAAGCTGGCCTTCTTGTCGACGAAGGCCCGGCATACGGTCATGATTTCGTCGGCGAGATGCACAAAGCGCGGGGCCCGGTCGAGCAGGATGTCTCTCGCCGGGCGCATCATGTTCACCGCCGACGAGGCCACGTCCAACAAGACGTCGCTCTTGGGAAAGCGCATCTTGCCCGTATCGATCTTGCTGTCGACGACGGCGGCCGCCATCAGCTCGCGCGCGTCTTCACGGTCCAAGATGGTGAAGGCGTCGGAGTAGCCGACGGCTTCGGCGTGGCGGCGCAAGATGGCGTTGCCGACGTGATGAAACGTGCCCCCCATGATCTTCATGGCCTCGGGACCCACCAATTCACCCACCCGCTTCACCATCTCCTTGGCGGCGCGGTTGGTGAACGTCAGCAACAAGATGCGCTCGGGGGGAATGCCGGTGTCGAGGAAGCGGGCGACCCGATAGATGAGGGCCCGCGTCTTGCCAGAACCAGCGCCCGCAAGAATCAACAACGGCCCCCGCGGCGCCAGCGCCACCGCCCGTTGCTCGTCGTTGAGGGCGGCCTGATAGTCGATGCCCAGCCGCGACACGGCGCGGGCGGACTGCAGTTTGAAGACGCGTGCCATGCGTGGTTGTGGCCCACCACCGTCACCCGTCAACCGCCCGGTCCTGACGTTGAGGCGACCGGTCCGCACCTGTCCGTACCTGTCCGTACCTGTCCGTACCTGTGCGGCGCTGTCGGGCGTTGTCGGGCGTTGTCGTCAGCGCTCGTGCTCCGTTGATACCAGGGCGTCGGCGATGCCGAGGGACCACAGCGCCGCCGTCACTGCACCCGCCACGGCCGTCCCCGTCAGCAGCGCGTCGGTTTGCTGTCGCAGGGCCACGGCGCGTTGAGCCGCCTGGGCGGCACTGACGCCGTCGCCAGGCTTGACACCGAGGTACCCCAGGTACGTCACGCCAGCGCCAACGCCGAGGGCCACCGTGGTCAGCAGCGCGCTGTAGGTGCCGACGCCGAAGACGACGGCCCTGGTGGCGTCACCGTTGTAGGCCTGTCCCCAGCCCGGGGCGAGCGCCGAGCGTATCGCCGCCTCGGAGGGGGTGCGGGTCTCGATGGCGGCCAGGCTGACGACGTTGTCGCGCTTGATGGTCGCCCCCGCGGCACCCAGGACCACGCCAGTGTCGACGGCGACGACGCGCACGCTCACCAAGA
>CAJBHN010000136.1 GCA_903952805.1 uncultured Myxococcales bacterium
GACGCCAGCGACGGACGCCGCCTGGTTGTGCCGGTTGGTCTCGACGTCAGCGGCGCCAGCGACGCCACCGCCAGCCTGCAGGCGGCCTTCGACGACGCGGCCCTCGACGGCGGTGTCGTCGTCATGCCCGCAGGTCTGCTGCGCATCGACGGGCAGCTGCAGACCACGGGGGGCATCGGCCTGCGTGGTGCGGGCCGCGACGTCACCCGCCTGGCCTTCACCCTGCCCGGCGCCTCGGTGGCGGGTCAGGCCCTGCTGCGCATCGGCGCCGGCGTCGACGACGTCGCAGGTACCGAGGCGCTGCTGACGGCCGACGCGCCCAGCAAGAGCACGGTCGTGCGGGTGGACACTGCGGCCTCCTTCGCGGTCGGTGACGACGTCGTGGTCGGCGCCGTCATTACCGCAGCTTTCGTTTCTGCGCATGGCATGAACAACACCTGGGGACCGTTCAACGATTCGTGGCAACCGTTCTTTCGCCGCACCGTCGTCGCGGTCGACGTCGACGCCAATACCATCACGGTCGACGTCCCCCTCCGTTCGACGCTGCTGGTGCGCGACCAGGCCAGCGTGCGCCAGCAGGCGATGATCACTGGCGCCTTCCTCGAAGACTTCAGCGTCGCCACCGCCGTCGGCCAAAACGCCGCCAATGCCGGCGACCAGGTCACCGCCATCGAACTCAACAACGTCAAAGACGCCTTCGTGCGTCGGGTGTCGTCGTTCGACCCCGCCCAGGAGCCGTCAGACAAACACCTGCAGTCGGGCGGCATCCGCGTCATGTACAGCAAGCGCGTCACCATCACCGACGTCACGATGGAAAAAGCCGAGAACCGCGGCGACGGCGGCAACGGCTATTTGTTTGAGGTCCGCCAAAGCAGTGAACTGCTGATCAAAGACAGCGTCGCTCGCGCGGGTCGTCACAACTTCATCCAGAATTGGGGCTTTGGCTTGTCAGGCTGCGTGTTCCTGCGCATCACCAGCGAAGGCAGCTCGTCGGTCGGGTTCGGTGGCCTCTCGTTTCCGTCGGGCAGCGAGTTCCACCACTCGCTGGCGATGGCGAACCTCATCGACGACGCCGTCATCGCCGACGGCTGGGCCGCCGGCAACCGTGGCACCGAGAGCTCGGGTGCAGGCCACAGCGCCAGCGAGAACGTGTTTTGGAACATCCAGGGGGCCGGCCGCCTGCGCACATTTCAATACGGCCAAGGCTACGTCGTCGGCACCGCGCCTGCGACATCGGTGCTGACCGCCCCCGACCTCTTCTCAGTCGGTGTCTCCGACCGCGGCACGGCGCCCACAGACACCGTCGAAGGCGCGGGCGAAGGCGCCACCCTCAGGCCGTCGTCGTTGTACGAGGCCCAGATCGCGCTGCGTCGAAACCGACCCTGAACGCTGCACCGCTTACGGCAACGCGCCAAACAGCCGCTCGGCTTCATCATCGGTGATGACGACGTCGAACGAATCCAACAACAGCGTCTGCAGGTGCGGTGCCGACGTCACCTTGACCTCTTGGTGGCCCGTCGCCCGCAGAAACCAACAGACGCGGTTGCGCAGCGAACGGATTTCGTCGGGCAGGATGCGCGACGCCACCAGGTGGTTCACGAACACGGCGTTGGGGTGTTTGTGTGAGAAGAAATGCCCCACCTCGCAATCGGCTTGTCCATAGCGGACGAACTCGAAGCGATAGAGCGACCACGGCTGCCCGTCTTTTCGCGTCTGCAGATGAAATTCGAGCGCCGCCCCGTCGACCATTGATGGGTCGCCACGATCGACGGGCAGCTGGGACTTGAGGTCGTCGGGCCGTCCGCACACCACGCGAAAGGCGCGATCGTGCTCGGCGAGTTCGCGCGGCGACACGATCACCGGATCGCTCGGCCCAAGGGCACCAAAGCCGACGTCGACGACGTAGCGCTCGTTGTCGATCGTGCAGCACGTGATCCGGTGCGTCAGCCCGGGGTGCGTGTCCTGGTTGTGGATGACGCGCGCCAGCACCAGTTGCACCGAGAAGCCAAGTTCCTGCAGCACGTCGAAGAACAGCCCGTTGTGTTCAAAGCAGTAGCCGCCACGGCGCTGCACGACGATTCGAGCAAAGAGGCTGTCGACGTCGAGGGGCAGAGCCAGGCCAAGCCTTGGCCCAACACTGCAAAACGCAAAGCGCTCGACGTGGCGCCGCGTCAACGTCGTCAACAACGCCAGCGACGGCGCCGCACGCTCCACACCCACGGCGGCCAGGTAGCCGTCGACGAGTTCAGCCCGCGCCATGCAGCCCCCACCAGCGACGGGAACGTGTCGCCTGATTGCGAAATCCGAGAAACTCTCGCCAGTCCTTGAGCACCTGCCGGCCTCCACGCCGTCGGCCGACGTCAGGGCGCGGTGTGGGCTCCTTCAGCGATCCAGCGACCGAGCACCGCGCGCTCATCGTCGGTCATGCCCGTCATGTTGCCCAGGGGCATGGTCTTGGTGTCGACGGC
>CAJBHN010000137.1 GCA_903952805.1 uncultured Myxococcales bacterium
CACCCGTCGTGCAGCTCGTGGACGGGAACAGCAGAAACCAGCTCGTCGAGCACCCTCCCTCGAAGGGATCAACGTCCCAGACCTCTTCGCCAGCGTCCGTGACGATGACGTCGACGGCGGCATCTCCCTCGGCTCGGCTCAAGCCCAGCACGACGATGTCGTCGTCCTCCATGTACCCCCCCACGGCGATATCAGCGACATCAGCGACGGGGCCGGCGCAGGCGACGAGGGAGATGAGGGACAACGTGGTCATGATGGTGAGCGTCTTCGTGGTGTTCATGCAGGAGCACATCTCAAGGAACGGGCCAACCCGAACGGTGCTGGGCGACGCGGACAACGGTGGCCTTCGCCGCCGACGACGAGCTCGACTCGTGGGGCTCGGTGGGTTGCGTGTCCCTGGTCAAGCGGCATCTCGTGTGAACCACACAGATACCACCGGCGATGGGAGCTCTATGGTGCCGGCCTGCCCGGATTGGCATCGCCGTCACGCCGGGTCTGCTTCGGCACCGACGAGGGGCATGGATTCAACGGAGGATGCAGTGAAGGTCGCCGCTCCGCCCCCACGTGGCTTGATGGGCGCTGGTCTGGCTGACCTCCGGGTGTGCGTCGCTTCCCAATCGCTGGAGCGAGGGTGCCGGTCCGCCCCGGATCGACGGGCGCGTCACAGGCGGGAGCGGCGGCCATGACGAGCGAGACGAAGGCGATGACGTTGTCGGTGAGTTGGCGATCACCGATGCGTTCGAACGTTTCGCTCGGTGAGTTTCGCGACAAAATGTCTTCGCTTCTCGGCCCGAGTCTTCCTCAGAAACATCCAGAAATATGGAAGCCAGCGTGCATACAGACGATCGCCGAGCGTCCTGGAGATTCCTGTTTCGTCGCATGCCTTCAGGAAGCGATCTCGTCCTGACAAGAAGTCAACCGTGATTGAGCCAAGTATGGCGACGAGGGGCCACATCACGCCCTCGTGGTGCGGGAGAAGTCCATAGACCAGGCCCGCGGCTGACGTGATTTTCAGGCCCGTTGAGACGAGGCTGAGCGGTGCGGAGGGGAAACTGGCGCTCCAGTGTTCGAAGAGTTCTCCCGCGAGCGCCGCATCAACATCTGATGGTCGAACAAGCTCTTGGTGCACCTGAGGAGCGGTGGGTACAGCGGCTGAGGTCACCACGACCGATTGAATCTCCGATCGTTCGGAAGGCGACGATGTTGCGCTCTCTGCCATGTCTTTCACTTCACCCAAAAGCGCGGCGACCGTCAATGACTCCACATCGGCGCTCTGCCTTCGTGGCACAACGAAGAGACTTTTGCCGTCGGGTCCCGACGAGAATGCAGCGACCATCGACACGTGAGGCCATCGACAAGCTCGCAGACCCCAGATCGGCAAGGGCACTCGTTGAACGAAACCGCGCCTCGTCATGGGGACTTTGCCGGTAGCTGCCCCGAACGACAACGGCGTGGGCCGCCGCCTCACGCACGGGGCCCGCATGGATGTCGGTCGTTGTGCATCTCACGCGGCGCGAGGTCGCATCGGCAAGCGACGACGAGGACGCCAATCACACATCGACGCTCACCGATGGCGTTGGCTCCTTCACGCCCGTCATCGCCAAAGCCCTGTTGACCTGTGGCAGGCCGAGCATTGAAGTCTGTCGGTGAGGTCTTTGATGCGCGTCACCTGCTGGGTCGAAGGAAAGATGATGTTCAAATCGCCCCCCCGAGACGGTGTTCGAAAGCGGCGACCACCTTGTCGTGCTCGGCAGCCTGCCAGCGCTGGACACGCCCGAGACGCTCGCCGGCGGCGCCAGTACGGAGCTGTGGAGTGAGCCCCGACGTGCGAGGTGGGTTGAGCCTCGGGCGGCGTCTGTGGCGCATCGTCGCCGCAAGCATCGCCGTCGTCGGCAGCCCTGGCGTGGTCGTCGCCGCGGTCTTCGTCGTCGCCGCCGTCACCGGCCGCGGCATCGCTGCCGGCGTCGCGGGCCTCTGCATCGCCGCGGCCTGCTGGCGCTCGGCCTTCAGTCGCAGCCGCCGCCACGACGTCGTTGCCGCCGCCTTCTTCGCCGGCGCGGTCGTCATCGTCGCCGCGCTGGTGGCGCTGGCGCCGCGCGCGCCTTCCCGCTCGTCGTCGCTGCGATCGGTGTGGTCGACGGAGCCGCCGACGTCTTCGCCGTTTTGGTTCGTGCCCGAGGTCGATCAGGTCGGCGCCGGCCTCGTCGTCGCCGCCTTCGTCGACCCGTTCATCACCGTCACCGACGCGGTACGCATTCGCGGCGACGTCGCCCGCGTCTACGCCGATGTCGACAAAGACCTCGGCCAAGACGCCGTCGGATCGGCGATCCCCGCGATGGTCGGCGGGCCGAGCGCCTGGCATCGCTTCGAGGTCTGGCCCCACGATGGGAGCCCGCCGCGCAAGGCCCTCGTTTTCTTGCATGGCAGCGGCGCGAATTTTTTGGCCTACGCGTGGTTGTTTCAAGCGCTGGCCGATGAGTTCAAGATGCTGGTGATTCTCCCGTCATTCGGCGCGGGAAACTGGCACAACGACGGCGGTGTCGACGTCATCGAAGGCGCCCGCGACGTTGCCCGCGCGGCCGGCGTGGCCCAAGACGCCATCTTGGTCGGC
>CAJBHN010000138.1 GCA_903952805.1 uncultured Myxococcales bacterium
AAAACCTACGCGTTGCTCAACCCTGTTCGTGGAGCAACAACGACGGCACGACCAATCTCAATGCTCGTGCGCTTTTGGCCATTGCGTGCCGCATCAACTGTGTTGATCAAGCTCACCAACGTCATTGTGAAGGGTGAAGGGCTAAAGCAATCCACTTCTTGTCGCCGTCTTTGCTGCCCGGACGTCCCGATGGACCTGGCACGACGTAGAGCTTGGGCTGCTTCTTGAGCCCCAGGCCCTCCAGCACGCTCCACCAGGCGGTCTTGACCGCGTTGGGCCGCCACACCCCCAAGACCAACAGCGCGGCCATCAGCATGCCGCCAAGATGGGCCGACGCCGATGTCGGCGACGTACTGACGGCCTGCAGCAGCCACAGAAAGACCGCGAAGTACACCATGTGGATGCCCTTGACCTCGATGGCGAAGAACAAGCGCATGGGTCGGTCCCGCCAGGTGAGCCCCCACGCCACGATGAGACCCTCAGCGAAGGCGGAGGCGCCGATGGCGCTGGCGGCCCCGCCCAGGACCAGCCCGGTCAGCACAACACAGACGCCACCGCTGAGCACCGTCAGCAGGGCGAAGAGGGCGTAGCGCCCGCTGCCCCAACGCGCCTCCAACTCGCGGCCAAACATGAAAATCATGAAACCGTTCATCAGCAGGTGAAACGGATCGTCGAGATGGTGGATCAAGGCGTAGGTCACCAACCGCCAGACCTGGCCGTCCAGTACCGCCGGGGTCACCGGCAGGTAGCCGACCACCGAGGCCAGGCCAGGCACGAAGTTCACGACGACACCAGCCACGATGAAGACGGCCAGCAACACCGCCAACATGATGGCGGTCACGGGCGGCAGCAGCACCGAGCCAAATCGAATGGGCTTCATCAAACGACCATAGCCACGAGACCGGCCGGCTTCTACTCCGGACCAGGGTGAAATACCGGCGCCCGCCGCCACACCCAGGTCGCCGCCCCCTCGCCAGGACAGCCGACGGCCTCTCAGCGCAGCAGCGCCTGCAGGGTGGTGTCGAGATAGCGGACCGAGGTGGCCAGCGTGGTGCCCGCAGCACTCGTCTCCAACAGTGGCGCGACCTCCATCAGGTCGCCGGCACAGAGGCCGACCTCCGCGCCGACCCGGCGAATGATGGTGTCGACGACGTCGGGGTGCAGGCCATTGGTCTCGGGCGTGCCCGTCGCTGACGCCCAGGTCGCGTCGGTGCCGTCGATGTCGTTGGACACAAAACAGGGCAGCCCCGTGGCCTTGACGGCGTCGACGATGGCGTCGACGGCGGCGTCGAGGTTGTCGGCGACGGCGGCGTTGACGTCGACACTCCAGAACTGGGTGACGTCCATCTGCTGCTCCCAGTGGCTGCGAGGGAAGCGGCTGGCCCGCAGCCCCACCTGCACGAGGCGGCGCTGGCGGCCGATGAGTTCGTTGGCGTGAAACGACCAGGTGGCGAAGCACAGGCGCACCCCCAGGCGGTGCTCCAACAGGTCGGTGTGGGCGTCGAACTGCAGGATGCAGAAGCGTCGCCCGGCGTCGTGCAGGGCCTTCACGGCTGGCCAGGCGGTCGAGTGGTCGCCGCCCAGGGTCAGAATCTTCACCTGGGGGTTGAGCTGCAGCGCGAGCCCCAGCGCCCGCTCGGCGATGGACAACGGCGACACCGGCCACAACGCCCTCTCGGCGGCGTCGACGTCGGGGTAGAGCGCCGCCTGCGACGCCGCCAGCTGGCCCGCGCCGAGCATGGCGTCGTCTTGGAGTTGGGGGACGACAAAGACGTCGCCGATGTCGACCACGCCGTCGCGCGCGCACTCCGCCGGCAGCGACGGCCGCGCGTGGAGCCAGGCCTCCCGCAAGGCCTGGGGCCCAAGGTTTGCTCCGCGCCGAAAGCCGGCCCCCGTGTCGGACGGAATGCCCAGGATGAGGACGCGGGCGCTGGCAATCCTCGCCAGATTGGCTTCAAACGCGGCCTGCACCGCCGCATCGCTGTCAACGTCATACACCCGACGCTGCAGGGCCAGCTGGGCCTCACGCCCGGTGGAGACCAGATAGAGCCCCCCCCCGGCAGGACGAAGCAAACGGGTGAGTGCGGCGACGGGCCCAAGCGGCATGCGTCAATCGGTAGCAGGGTCGGGGGGCCAACGCGACCACAGCGACCCCGGCGTCGATAGCGATACCGGACGTGTGTGGCAGTGTAGGATGCGCCCTGTGAACCCCATCGAAGCCCTGCCCGATTTGGTCTTGATCCTCGGCGTCGCGGTGGTGGCGGCGCTGCTGGTGGGTTTCCTGCGGCTGCCCGCCGTCGCTGGCTTCATGCTGGCCGGGGCGGTCATTGGACCATCGGGCCTGGCCCTCGTGGGCGACATGCACGCCGTCGAGTCGATGGCCGAGATCGGCGTCATCTTGTTGCTGTTCACCATCGGCCTGGAGTTCTCGCTGGAGCGGCTCAAACGCATCGCGAGGCTGGTGGCCATTGGCGGCACCCTGCAGGTGGGATTGACGAC
>CAJBHN010000139.1 GCA_903952805.1 uncultured Myxococcales bacterium
CCGGGCTTGGCTCGCGTCCGGTGGCAGGCTGTGCGGCGTTGTGGCGGGCGATGGCGTCACGCACGCTGGCTTCGAGGGCGCGGAGTTCCGGCGGCGGGGTGCCGGTCAGGTGCAGCCCCGTATCGACCGCGATACGAGCGTCGTCGAGGCGGCCTTGCTCCAGCGCAAGGCCGCCCCGCGCCAGCAAGGCCGCCATCTCGAACGTCGGACCGGTGCCGACGACAGCGTCAGCACTGTCGTAGGCGCTGTCGTCGGCGCTGTCGTCGGCGTTTGAAATCAACGCGCCGGCGATCAACGCTGCGGCGATGCCCAGGGCGACCCAAGGCACAACATTGGCTCGTGGTCGGCGGAAAGCGGCGCTGTCGCTGGCATCGTCAGTGAACGCGAGGGCGGGGGTCGTGGACGTGGAACGATGACGCTCAGGTCGCAGCGACACCGTGACTGCGCTGGTTGCCGGCATCGGCATCGGCAACAACGACGTTCGGCCATCGAGAAGGTCGATGACGGCGGCGCCACTGGCCGGTCGACGCTCTGGGCTCTTGTCCAGGAGCACCTGAAGGAGGGCCCGCAGGCCGTCGGGGACGTCGCCGAGTGCGCTGGTTCCCTGCTCGACGACGGCGCTGTGGCGTCGAGCCACGACGTCGGGGATGGCGGCGTCGACATGGGCGCGCAAGATGTCGAACGTGCGGTGGCCATCAAACGGCGGCGAACCCGCGAGCATCTCAAACAGCACCAGACCGCACGCATACAAGTCGGCGCGTCCGTCGACGTCGTCGCCGCGAATCTGCTCGGGGCTCATGTACTGGGGCGTGCCCATCAACATGCCGGTTTCGGTGACGCGGCGCCCATGATCGAGGGAGCGGGCAATGCCGAAATCGACGATGACCACATGGCCACGCTCGTCGACCAAGATGTTGGTGGGCTTGATGTCACGGTGAATGACGCCCTTGCTGTGGGCGTAGGCGAGCGCTTCGCAGATGGACCGCAGGATGGCGCGAGCACGCGCAGGCTCCAGTGGACCCTGGCGGGTCAGCAGCGCATCCAGGGACTCGCCGGCGACGTATTTCATCACCAAGAAGCGCTCGTCGCCGTCCTGCGCGAACGTCACCAGTGGGACGATGCCCGGATGATCGAGCGCCGCCAGCGCGCGAGCCTCCATGACAAAGCGCTCACGAATGCCTCGTTCGCGAGCCAGCGATCCTGGTAAGACCTTGACGGCGACTCGTTGCCCGCTGACACGGTCCGTCGCCAGATAGACCGCGCCCATGCCGCCCTGGCCAAGTTGGCGGTCGACGACGTACGTGGCCACGATGACTTCGCCGGGCTGCCAGACGCGGGTGCCCCTGTGGGCGTCGCCGACGTCGCCATCCAGACCCTCCCCGCCCGGTGTGGGCAATGGCGACTCCGAGATGATGGGTCCCGCAGCCAGCCCGGGGACCTTGGTCGTCGATGTGTTCAGCGCACGCCCGCACTGGCCGCAAAAGGTGGCTGCATCCGGGCAACTGGTGCTGCAAACAGGGCAGCGCACAAGGACCTCGCAACGAGTGAAGAACGGAACTGTGGCATCCGACCGCCCCGGACGCCACTCTTTCCCCGCATCGGGCTTCCGCATCAACCA
>CAJBHN010000140.1 GCA_903952805.1 uncultured Myxococcales bacterium
CCAAGCACCATGCCGCCGCCGCTGCCGGGGGCCATCGTCATGCCGTTGTCGTCGTTGCGGCGGGATCTGGAGCGCCTTGACCGCACCTGCCCCACCGTCGTGTACAGCGGCAATGGTCGACGGGGATTTTTGGCGATGCAGTTGCTGCGACAGCGAGGCTTCTTCGAGGTCCACAACCTGGCCGGGGGACTGCAAGCGTTGCGAGCGGAGCAGGCGGCAGCACCGCGCTGACGACGACGCTGACGACGACGCTGGCGACGACGCTGACGCTGACGCTCCAGGCGCGACCGACGAAGCAGGCGTCGTCGGTCGCGTGGCGTTTCCTGATCAACGGCGTCAGCGCACCGGACCAGCGAGGTTCTCGGTGCAGGTGTAGGTGTCGTCGAACGCCGTGGCCGAATAGGCGGGATTGAGTGCCAGGCTCCCCAGGTCGTAAGCCTTGCTGTTGACCACCATGGTGCCGCTCAAGGTGTTCTCAGCGCCCAGAAAAGGGCCGTTGGTGGCCAGCAGTTCGGCGTTGTTGACCTCGAAGTGAAACGTCTTTCCCTGCGCATACAACGAGGCCGTCGCCGTCAAGCGCACTGAAGACAAGCGGGCCACCGGCGTCGGCACATCAAACGTGTCGGGTTCATCGCGCCGATTGCCCAGCGCGGGCTGCACCACGGCCGACAACGTCCCGCGGTGGATGACCAGCACGCCGTCGGGCTCGTCGCTGTCGCCAGCGATGGCGTAGGTGGCGAACTCATTGAGCTCAACGGTGCGCAAGTCGAGGTCGACGGCGTTGCGATCGCGGGGAATGACGGAATCAACCAGGAAAAACAGCGCGTTGCGCTCACCGCGCACGGTGCGGCCAACGTTGACGAACGAGGCATTGCCTTCGACGAAGGTGGCGCCGCCGCTGCAGTCGGTCGCCAGCACGTCGACGCCCGGGTGGTTGATGGCGCAGTCGGTGATGTCCCAGCTCATGCTGCCCAAATCACCGGTGTCGCCGACGACTTCGCTTGGAAAGAGCAAAACGCCGAGCGTGTCTTCAAAGCCGCAGGCGTCGTCGGCGTTGATCATCGACGCCAGCGTGCCGGCGGCCTGGATGGTCAAGCGAGCGGCGTTGGCGGCGATGACCGGGTCGAAGCTGCAGTCCTCGTCGCTCGCGGGCAGCACCAGGTTGGGCGTGCAGGCAAAGCTGGCCAGGGCGTCGTCGTGGTCGTAGCTGGGATCCAAAGGGCCCGACACATCCACCGCCAGGCCCCGGGCGTCCAGCACGTCAACGACGACGTCGCCGGCCAGGTGGTTTTCATGGCCATCTTTGTCGCCGACCTGGGCCGAGATGCTGCCCTGTTGGAAGGCCACGCCAATCGACAGGCCGTTGTTGACGAGGAAGCCGGCGGTGCCGGGCTTGATGACCAATTCAGGAAACTCGACCACCGGCGTGGGCAGCGAGCAGGCACCGGTGGCGCTGTCTTTGGCCAGGCGCGGCTTCATCCGCCCCGTGACCCCGCCGCTGGTGGCGATGAAGGTCTGACCGCCGGCCCCGCTCACCGACCAGCCAGCAAACGAGATGTCGAAGATGATCTCGACGGCGTCACGGCTGGTGGGAATGACCGGTTGGCTGGCGTCGCCGGTCAGCCGACCACGCTGGCGCATCGAGCCGGTGACGGTGGCCTTGCCAAGACCCGTGACCTGGTCCCCCTGGCAGTCGCTCGACAGCACGGTGGCGACGGGCACGTCGATCACGCACGGCTCAGCGATGGTGTAGAGGGCGTCGCCGCCGTCGTAGCCAACCGCCCCGCTGACCCGGGCGGAAGCGAGCACCGCCGGCGACGCGAAGCCGCACGTGGTATCGTTGACGACGGCCTGCATCACGTTGCCGACGTCGTTGAGCAACAAGCGGGTGGCGCCGTTGGCCAGGGTCTCTGACAGGTCCGGGCACTCGTAGCTCTGGGGCAACTGCAGGTCGTCGCGGCAGGCGTAGCTCGCGCGGAATTCTTCGCGGTCGTATGCGGGATCAAGCACCGGGTCGGCGCCGACGTCGACGACGGTGTCCCACACGGTGGCGGTGCCGGCGATGAAGTTCTCCGTGCCTTGCCATTCGCCCAGCTGCGCGTTGACCTTCATGGTGGGGACGTCGACCTCAAAGACGCGATCGGCCGAGGTGATGGTGTAGACGGCGTCGGTGACGGTGACGTCGCGCAACGTGACTTCGGCGGTGTCAAACGCGCACACGCCCTGTGACGCCGTGACGGCCAGGTGAATCTCGGCGTCAAACGTCAGCTGCCCCTGGTGCATCGTGGCCTGATTGGGCGACGACGACTGCACCACGCTGAACCCGTCGAGCTGGGCCACGTACTGCATGGTCGCGGCGTCGTTGGTGAGCGGCACCACCGGCGTGGTCGGGTCGCCGGTGAGCACACCCTTGACCGTGCGACGCGCCGAGACGGTCACCTTGCCGCCGACCGTGCGGGTGACGTCGTTGCAGTCGGTGCTGATGACCCTGGGCTTGCCAAAGTCGATCACGCAATCGTCAATGGTCCAGGTGACCACGCCGATGCCGCCGGTCTCGCCGTCGACCGTGTAGGTGTTGATGCCGGCCTCGGAGCTGAAGCCGCAGCCCGTGTCGTCCTGGATGAGTTTGGCCAACACGCCGGCGTTGAGCACCGTCAGGCGGGCGGCGCCGTTGGCAACGTCTTTGGGAAAGAGGCGCTCCAGTTGGCAGGCGCCCAGGCAGACCGTCGACAGCAGCGGCACCACGAGGGCTGCGCCCAGCCGCGTGCTGCTGGGGGGAATCGGGCGGTGCGTCGACGGCTGGGGCATGGGTGGAATCCTCGTGAAAGACGGGTCGACCGCTATCAGGTGAGAGTATCTCCTACATGTCACCCTTGGCCCGGGTCTTTGCTCGGATGATCGACGTATGCGCTGAAGGCCGGTCGTCGGTCGCCCTGCCCATCAACAGCACGATGACGACGTGGTGCGACCGAGCAGCGGTGCAGCGTTGATCACGATCAGGCCAAGCTCCGTCATCGGGGGGATGCCCCCTGCGGGCGCGCCACCCTTCTGATGTCGGCATGCGGTTCATCTGGCCCGGCCCGGTGGCGTGACAGCGTCATGACGGGGCGGGTCCATGCTCGGGCATGCCCTCCGCCCCGGAACCGACGACACCGACCGTCTACCAGCCCACCTTTGGTGAAGAGATGGCCCACGCCATCACCCATGGCGTCGGCGCGGTGCTGGCCATGGCCGGCCTCGTCGCGCTCGTCGCCGCCGCCCGCACCCACCAGACCCTGGCCCACCAGGTCGGCCTGTCGGTGTACGGCGTGTCGCTGGTGCTGCTGTATCTGGCGTCGACGGTGTTTCATGCCATGCCCGCCCGCCTGACCCGCGCGAAGTGGTTCTTTCAACGCTGCGACCACGCCGCCATCTATCTGCTCATCGCCGGCACCTACACGCCCTTCACCATGCTCGTGATGCACGACCCGTGGGGCTGGCGCCTCTTCGCCGTCGTGTGGCTCCTCGCCGGTCTCGGCCTCGCCATCACCGTCGCCTCCCTGCGCAGCCGGACCCAGGGCGACGCCGTCAAACGCCGCTACGAGCGACGCTCGCTGGCCCTGTATCTGTCGATGGGCTGGCTGGCGGTGTTCGCCCTCAAACCGCTGGCTGACACGCTGCCGACGACGTCGATGGCGTTGTTGATCGCCGGCGGCCTCGCCTACACCGTCGGCGTCGCCTTCTTCGTGTCGAAACGGAAATGGGCCCACTCCATCTGGCACGGCTTCGTCATGGCCGGCAGCGGCATGCACTTTTTGTCGGTGCTGTGGTTCGTATAGCGCCGATGGCAGCGCACCGTGGAGACCCCATGACCGCTCGTGTGCAGAGCTTTGCGCCCATCGTGTCGTCGACGAGCCGCATCTTGATCCTCGGCTCCCTGCCCGGCATCGCGTCGCTGCAGGCGGCCGGTTACTACGCCCATCCCCGCAATGCGTTCTGGCCCATCATGCAGAGCGTCTTCGACGTCGACGCCACTGCCCCCTACGAGACCCGGACGGCCTCGCTGCTGGCGGCCGGCATCGCCCTGTGGGACGTCGTGGGCGCCGGCACCCGCCCCGGCAGCCTCGACGCCGACATCGTCGCCAGCAGCGTCGAGGCCAACGACATCGTGGGGCTGCTGGGCCTCTACCCGGGGCTGCGCCGCATCTGCCTCAATGGCGGGGCGGCGGCGACGCTCTTTCGTCGACACGTGGCCCCCCGCCTGCCGCCGCAGCTCATCGACACCATCGACACGCGGGCGCTGCCGTCGACGAGCCCGGCCCACGCGAGCCTCACCCTCGCCGACAAGACCATCGCCTGGCGCACGGCCCTGCTCGACCCCCTTTGACAACGACCACGCCGGGCAAACACGCCGGGCGCTCCCGCCTTCACGCCGGTGAGAGCGCGAGGCGACGACGGACGGCGGGACCGCGCGCGATCAACCAGGCCAGCGGCACGAACGATCCGAGCACCGGCGTCAGCACCGTCACCACCAGCGCGACGCCACGCCGGGGCTCCAACAGCCAGATGATGCCGATGGCGAACAGGAAGGCGGCGTTGAGGTCGACGAGCATCGTCAGGCCCCACGGGTTGTCGACGACGGCGCCGAAGCTCTCGGAAAACGGCGAGCCCGACCACGCGCCGTTGACGCAGGCGAGGGCAAGGGCGACGAAGGCGGCGATGGCGATGAGCGAGATGGGATGCATGGGCCGACCCTAGCGACGCCGGCCGTCAACGTCTGCGAGGATCAGAGCGGGCCTGGAATCGACCAGCAGGCAGAACCAGCCGCAGCCCGCGCCCCCGGTGTCGGCGTGGCCACCGTCGATGTCGATGCCCTACGAGGCCTCGGCGGCGTCGGTCGAGGCGATGCAGCCACACCACCCACACTGACCGCCAAAGCGCAGCGGCGACCCGCACCCCGAGCAGCGACGTCGACCATCGAGCGCGAGGTGATCACGTCGAAGCAGGCGTCGACCCTGCCAGTCCACGACGGCGTCGATCCAGTGTTTGCCGACGAGAAACGGGGCGAGTTGTTCAAGCTCGAGCGTCGAGATGGACAGGCTCCGCGCCGCCTCGGTGAATGATTGCTCGCCCGTCGTGGCCAGCGCCTCTTGCAGCGGCGTCAGGCCAATGCCGAACAGGCGCTGCACCAGGGGCCGTCGCAGCAGCAGCCATGTCGGCGGCAACACCAGCATCGCGAGGCGGAGTGCGCGCCGATCGCCCGCCTGCAGGTGCGCGCCGGCGCGCAGACAGGTGTGCCAATAGGCCACCGGCAGCACGGTGCAGGACAGAAAGCCCAGCGCGATGCGAGCGAGGCCCTCGTCGAGGATGCCGACGGCGAAGAGCATCGTGGTGCTCACCAGCGCCGGAGCCAACGCGCACCAGCCCAGCAGCACGAGCCCACCCGACACCACCTCCAGCGACACCGGCCTGGGCATCGGCGGGTCGACGCGGGTGCGTCCCGCCAACTCGGTACCGCAATGGCCGCAGCGCAGCACCGCGCCCCGCGCGCGCACGACGCTGGCGCAGCCCGGACAGCGCTGCCGCTCGTCGTCGTTGGCCGTGGTGTCTGCCGACCGCACCTCGCCCGCCACGAGGTCGTAGGAGCCTTGAAAGCGTCCACAGCGGGCGTCGTACTCCAATTGGTGCAGCACGGTGGCTCGGTCGACGCCATGGCGCTGCGCGAGGGCATCGACGGTGACGACTTTGAGTGCCTCCACGTCAGCAATGAGGGCGGCGGGCCCGAGGCCAAAGCGCCACCGCACGGTCTTTGGCATGAACAGGGCGAGCAGCAGCAGCGGTCCCGGCGGCACCCACCATGGCAGGTGCAGCGGTGGCAGCAGCGCCAACCCCAGCAGCACGAGGGCTCCCGCGACGAGCATCACCCAGGCGCGGCGCTCGCGGCGGTGAAGGGCTCTGCCCAGCGCGACCGAAAAGAGGGCCGGCACGACGAAGAGGGCACCGCACGCAGCCAGGATCGACGACGGCATGCCGGCCACGCCGCGCTGGGCGTCGACCAGGTGATGCGCCTGCAACAGAAACGCGATGCCGAGTCCGAGCCAGGCAAGCCCCAGCGCCGTCGTCGTCAGCGCCGCGAGCGTGGGCACGTGGTCCGCCCAGGTGCGGGGCGCCGGTGCCATCGGCGGCGGCCCCGGGGCACAGAGGTGGTCATGGACCTCGTCAAGGCGCCGCAGGATGGGCTCGATGGGAAAGGTTCCCCCAAAGGTCGGCCCGACAAACGCATGCCGCGCCCGCCGGTCGCGCACCGGGGTCCAGGTGCGGTCGACGGCAAAGACCACTCGGCCGCGGTGGGGGTCGGCGGCGAAAAACGGCAAGGCGTCGTCGTGGCGCCAGAGGTCGGCGCGGGCGAGGTGGAGGGGAACGCGGCACTCAAGGTATTCGCCGATGGTCGCCGTGGTGCCCTGGTGCGTCACGGTGGTGCCCAGGCGGATCGGCAGGCTTGCGTCGTCGCCGTCGATGGTGAGCCAGGTCTGCTCGGCCTCGCGCAGGCTGGACGAGCCCTTGATGTAGGCTCCTTCATTCTCGGCCCAGGTCTCGACGTCAGCGATGTCCATGACCACCCGCAGCGGTGTGCGGCCATCGAGGCGTCGGGCCAGGTGGTCGAGGACCTCCCGGGTGGCGCGCAGGCAGCGGGCTCGCCAGGCATCCGGGTCGCTCTTGAGGGCTGCGCCAAGCTCGGCCATCGGCGCGAGGGCGTAGAAGGTGACGACGACGGAGGCGACCGAGCCCAGCAGGCAGGCGGTCATGACGTCGAGACCGGCGCTCTGCCACGCGACGACCAGGCCACCATGGGCGAGGGCCACCGCGAGGGTGTACGGGTACACGATCACGCAGACCGTCGTGACGAGCAGGCTCATCGCGCGCAAGAGCGGCAGAAGCATCCCGCCGACCAGGACCAGCACGGCACGCAGCGGCAGGGACAGCAGCGCCCGCAGCTGCCGACGCCGTGGCGACTCCGGGCGCAGGCGCCAGCGATGGGCGTCGAGGGAACGTCGGGCGAACAAGGAGATGATGGGGAATCGTAGAGGCCCGGTCGCAGCAGCCGCAAGGATGACCCGGGCGTCGATGCGGTCGACTGCACCGTGGTCGGCCGATCGCGATGTCCCTTCAACCATACACCTGACGTCACCCCCCGGCCGCTCGCGCCTGCTGCCGGCGCCTGGTCGGGCAGCGCCGTTCCACGGACGGTTCCACGGATGTTCCACGGACGGTCCACGGACGGTTTCACGGACGGTTCCACGGATGTTCCACGGATGTTCCACGGACGGTTCCACAGATGGTTCCACGGACGGTTCCACAGACGGTTCCACAGATGGTTTCACGGACGGTTCCACGGATGTTCCACGGATGTTCCACGGACGGTTCCACGGACGGTTCCACGGACGTTCCACGGACGGTTCCACGGACGTTCCACGGGCCGGGGCCGCCGCTGCCAGGGGTCCGCTGGCCAGTTGGCGAACGACCGGGGCCATGCCAGATGTGAACGTATGTTTTTTCGACACACCCCGGTCTTTCTCTTGTGCTTTGGACTGCTGGGCGCGTGTAACGAAGTCCGGCCGATCGAACTGGGTGGCGGCGCCGACGGCGACGGCGGCGGCGACGACGGCGGCGACGATGGCGGGGCGGTCGCCACGACGGTGACGCTCGACGACGTGGTGAGCGCCTGGGACGCGGTGGCCTGCGGTCTGTATGCCTGTGCGACCCACACCCGCCCCACCGACGCCATCTGCGCCCTCGCCGGCGCAGCGACCGGCCACCCCTTCGGCGTGATTCCCCTGGCCGTCGCCAGCGTCGGCGACGGCAGCGCCTTCTACGACGACGTGGCCGGGGCGGCGTGTCTGACGGTGCTGCAATCGATGACGACGGCGGCCGACGACTGCTATGGCCCGGCGGCTCCGGCCGTCGGCGACGTCTTTGGCGACGACTTCGACGCCAGCTGTGGCGCCCTCGTCCACGGCCTGCTCGCCACCGGCGCGGTCTGCGACAACGACCGCCAGTGCAGCCCGGGCACCACCTGCCAACGCGATGACGACGTCGGCTGCGCTCGCAGCTGTCGGCCGGTCTTGGAGATCGCGGACTCCTGCGTCGAGCATCCCGCCGATTGCCAGGCCGACGCCTTCTGCGACGGCGCCGTCTGCGTGTCCCGCCAACTGACGGTCACCGGCGCCCAATGCTTCGGCCACGACGAATGCGCCTCGGGTCGCTGCTTCGACTTCGTCTGCGCCGAGCGCAGCGTGCGCAATGGCGAGTGCGTCGCCGAGGGGGACTGCCAATTCGGTCAGTTCTGCCGACCGCTGCCGCCGTCGACCGGCTTGCTCGGCGTGTGCCAGGACCATTCCACCGTCGGCGGCGAATGCGGCTTCGCCGTGGCATGCGCCGGCAATCAGGTCTGCCCGGGCTACGCCACCGTCACCGGCGGCGGCAACCAAAACGGCGTGTGCCAGTCACGTCCGGCCGACGTCGGCGAGGCCTGCACCCCCATCGCCGACGGCTTCGACCGCGGCGACACCGGCTGCTTCAAAGACCTGCTGTGCGAGCCGACGACGCGTCAATGCGAAGAAGCGCCGGCCGTCAACGCCGCCTGCAGTGCCGACGGGCGATGCGGTTTCCAGGCCTTCTGCGACGACAACCGCCTCTGCCAGCCCACGAAAGCCCGCGGCGAGCCCGCCGCTGACGCCGGCCAATGCACCGACGACATCGCGTTCATCAGCGGCGGCGTCTGCGCCGACCTCGACGGCAACCGCTGCCCGGCGACGCCCTGAGCCTGGTCACGGCTCCGTCGGCGCCCGCTGCTCACCGCCGACCAGCACACTGCGCAGATGGCGCACGTCGTCGGACGATGGGGCCTGGTAGATGCGCAGCCCGAATTCGCCAGCGACGGCGAGGGCGTGGTCGAAGATGTCGGCCTGCACGGTCTCATAGGCTTCCCACGCCGTCGTATTGGTGAAGCAATAGACCTCGAGGGGCTGTCCGTGGGGCAGCGGTTCAAGCTGGCGCACCATGCAGGTGAAGCTCTGGTGGACCATCGGGTGGGCCCGCAGATACGCCAACAGATACGCGCGATAGGTGCCGATGTTGGTGAGGCGCGCCAGGTTGGTGGCCACCGTCGCCAGCTCACCGGGGACGGCGGCGTTGGTGTGGTGCACCTGCTGCTGTTTCTCGACGAGATAATCGTGGATGAGGCGGACGCCGCGCAGCTGCTCGATCTCGCGGTCGTGCAGGTGGCGGATCGACGCGTGGTCGACGACGAGCGAACGCTTGATGCGGCGCCCTCCCGACTCGCCCATGGTGCGCCAGTTCTTGAAGCCCGCGCTGATCAACGAATACGTCGGCACCGTCGTGATGGTCTTGTCCCAATTTTGGACCTTCACGATGTGCAAGGCGATGTCGATGACTTCGCCGTCGGCGCCGGCGCTCTGGACCTCGATCCAGTCGCCGACCCGCAGCATGTCGTTGCCCGCCAGCTGCACGCTGGCGACGAGCCCCAAGATGGTGTCCTTGAAGACCAACAACAACACCGCCGTCAGCGCGCCGATGCCCGACAGAAACAGCAGCGGTGATTTGTCGGCGGCGGCGGCGGCGCCAATGACGACGGCGGCGATCCACACGAAGATGTGGGCGACCTGCACGTAGCCCTTGATGGGGCGAATCTTGCTCTTGGTGCTGGCGTTGTAGACGACGTGGGCGGCGTCGATCAGCGCGTCGAGGACGCGGGCCACCACCACCACCAACAACACGTTGACGACCCTCTCGACCGTGATGCCGACGATCCCCGGCAGCTCGAGCGTGCTCTGACAGCCGTAGAGCACCCCCAGCGGCAGGGCATGGGCAACGCGATGGAAGGCGCCGGCCTGCAGCAGAGCGTCATCCCAGGTCGTCTGCGTCGACCGCACGACCCGGTGCAGCGCGTGGCGGGTCAAGGCGCCGATGGTCACCTGCACCAGGGCCGCCACCGCCAACGCCGCCACCAGACCTACGACGTCGACGGCAGCGCCCTCGACGCCCAACTTCTCGACCGCTCCACGCCAATCCATGCCCATTCCTTTCGGGGCGGCCACACCCCGATGCATCGTCGCACCTGACTCGTGCACCGCAAGCGACACGACGTCAAACACAAGGCCGGCGGCCCTTGGTTCGCATCGATCAACGAAGTCATCCGGGGGCCATCCAGGACCGGTGCACGAGCAGCCAATCGGTGAGCGATATCGCCCGCGGCGCTCTCGGCGACATCGTGGTCGACAGTTTCCCCTGGGGCAACGTGGAGATCTGTCTTCACGTGCGGCGTGATTACCTTCTGCGTGCGCCCGCTCAATGTCAGGGCCACGGCCTGTCGTGACATCTGGCGTGAGGTCCACCAGCAACGAGCTGAGCATGCCGATTTCAAACTTGAAGCGACCTGTGGTGAACGCTGCTGGCTCTGCCTCCGGCAGCAACTCGCGGCTGATCAGCGAAGCCCACCTGACCGCAAAAATCATCCCTCATCGCCGAGAAATAGTGAGCGACTTCTACCACTCCCTCCTGAACCTGCGCTGGCCAGCGTTGGTCGGCTTGATCGGCGTCTACTACGTCGTCGCCAATCTCTTCTTCGCCGCGTGCTACACGGTCGCTCCCGATGGCGTCCATGGATCGACCGGCTTCACCGACAACTTCTTCTTCTCGGTACAGACCTGGGCGACCATCGGCTACGGCAACATGTCGCCGAGCACGATGACGGCCAACGTGCTCGTCGTACTCGAGTCCATGACGAGCATCATCAGCGTCGCTCTGTTGGCCGGCCTGATGTTCGCCAAGTTCTCGCGGCCACCGCAAAAAATATTGTTCGCCGATGCCGCGGTGGTGTCGAGATTCGAAGGCAAGCCCACGTTGATGATTCGCGTCGTCAACCAGCGCCACAGCGTCATCGCCAACGCCAGCGCGAAGTTGACGATGTTGGGCCCAGGCGGGTCCAGAGACAGCGACGAAACGCATGACCTGCCGCTCGCGTGCAACACGGTGCCATTCTTGCGCAGAAGCTGGACGCTGAAGCATGTGATGGACCAGACCAGCCCGCTCGCCGCGCTGTATGATCCCAAAGGCCGTGCCGCCGCTGATATCCAAATCGTCGTGACGATTTTTGGATACGACGCCTCGCTCGGACAAACCGCGTTTGCGAACTTTGGCTACGACCACACAAGTATCCGCTTCAACCACCACTACGTTCCCTGCATCAACGACGTCGCCGGGAGGATGACGGTCGACTACGAGAAGTTCCCCGTCACTGAACCGGAGCCCGTTGCCGAAGGCGAAGACACTGACGACGGTGCTGAAGCCGCCGCCGCCGCCGCTCCCGTGACCGATGCCGTGCCTGCTGCGCCGTCGAGGACGTGAGCAATACGACGGCCAGGATGCTGACCAGCACGTCGATGGGGACCAGCTCGGGACATTCGCGGTCGGCAGTGTCCTCGGCGGGTGTGGTCGAAGATCCACGGACGGTGGCGACACCCGGGGCTCCGTCTGGTTCAGCGACGAACTGCTGCTCGGTCTGCTGCGGCGCCTCCGGGGCGACGCCGACCACGGCGACGGCTTCGACGTTCGCTGACCGCACAGCGGGGTGACCAGGCGCTGAAGTCCGCTGGCGGGCTTGCTCACCAGATCGATGCGAGTCGCGAGCAGGTTCGTGCGTCACACCAACACCCGAAGCGGTGCATGCTCACGCTGGCCCTCACCCGCCGCACGTCGTTGGACCCGGCGCCGAATATGGAGCCGCCCTCCCGGGTCGGCTATTCTGCTGCTCGTGGTTGGCAAAGGGTCCCCATGGTTTCTCTTCGCCGATGCAGTCGCCGACGAACAAGGACCGGAGATCCCGACGATGACAAACGACGGCGCACAGAGTGGACGACGGGTGCTCGTGATTGACGACCATCCGGTGTTCCGGCTTGGGCTGGCTGCACTCCTGCGCCAACTCCATGGCGTCGATCACGTCGAAGAGGCCGCGACCGCAACCGCCGCGCTTCTCTCGTGGCGCAAGCGGACGTTTGCTCTCGTCACGCTCGACCTCTCCCTGCCGGACATGGACGGCTTCGATCTGCTCATCAGGGCGCGCGAAGAGGGCCTCGCAGGTTCGGTGATGGTGCTGAGCATGCATCATGAACGCGCCTATCTCTCGCGAGCTCGTGGCGAGGGAGCCGTCGGTTACGCGGCGAAGTCGGCAGGCGCGACCGCTGTCGCTGCCTGCGCCGCGCGCTGTCTTGCGGGGGAACGGACGTTTCCAACGGCGCTGCCTGCGGAGACAAAGACGCCGGCAACGGCTGTGCGCGACGGCGTTGAGCGCTTGTCACCATCCGAGCGGCGCGTCATCGCGCTGCTGGCGCGCGGGCTCACGAGCCGGGAAATGGCCGGCATCATCGGCGTGAGCGTGCGTACCATCGAAAACCACCGAGCCAACATCTGCCGCAAGCTCGGGCTGCGCGGCCCTCACCGCCTGCTTGAGTTCGCACTCGCGGTAGAGCCCGCTCATCTGAACGATGGCCCATAGATGGGAGCCCGGCTTCGCAGAACGGACGCGAGGCGTGACAGGACGGCCTCACGGGCCCGGGATCATCATCCGCACGACAGTTCCGCCTGGTGCATCGTGCTCGACGACAAGGTGTGCGCCGACGTGGGCAGCGCGCTCGCGCATCGTCCGCATCCCCAACCCATCCGCTGCGCCCACGGCGATGCCGGCGCCGTCATCGATGACTTCGAGAACCACTGCGCCGGTCTTCATCGTGAGCGACACACCGATTCTCGACGCGTCTGCGTGCCGGAGCGCGTTGTGGAGCGCCTCTTCAGCGACGCGCAAAACGGCGAGTCGCTCGGCCTCGCCGAGTCGTGTCGTTGCCCGCTCGTCGGCGTCGAAATCCAAGCGCAGCCCCGCGCGGGTCACGACGTCGGCGGCACTCTGCAGGGCCCCGGTGAGCCCAACATCGAGCAGCCGCTGAGGATAGAGCCCGTGCGCGATCTCCCGGGTGTCGGCCGCCCCTTCGCGTGCGAGGGCAACGATGGCGGAGCGGACCTCGTCGTCGTCGGGGTCGGCGGCAGCGTACTCGATCAGCAGAAACCGGTGACCGACGCTGTCGTGGAGATCGCGTGCCAGCCGACGGCTGTGCTCGTCCTGCGCCTCAATCATCCGCCGAGCAGCGTCGGCGCGCAGGGCCTCGACCGCCGAGGCGTGCTCTGCTCGGGCAAGCGCAAGGCGGTGTTCCTTCTGGTGCGCGTCAAGCTCGACGGTGCGGACGCGGTCGGCGAGTGCGAGGGAGAGCAACACCATCTCCAAGGCCGATCCGACCTGCATCGCGTGCTCTGTCGTCGGCGTATGCGGCAGGAGGCCGGTCGACTTCACGAAATAGATGACCGCACCGGCGAGGAAGAACCCCCAGGCCGTCACGAAGTAGCGGGCGACCCTGCTGCCCTCACGCCAACGCAGCACACCTGCAACCAACGACCCAAGCACGATAACCATGCCAAACGGCGCGATCACGGCCTCGTGTAGACGGCTCGGCATGATCAAGGCGGCCGCACCGATAGCAACGCAACCGATGACCATCGCGCCGATCAAGCGGTCACCTCTCGGCCAGACATCGCGCGTTCCGAGCAATGTGCGGGTAAAATTGGCGATGCCAACCATCTGCATGGCGACAAGGACGCCTCCCCCCGAACCGGTCCCTGCCGTCCACCCGAACAAGAAGAAGTAGCCATTGCGACTGAGGAAGAACTGGACCGTGGCCGCCACGACGACGAGGTACCAGCCGTAGGCCATCTCGCGCAGGACCACGAACAGGAACAAATTGTAGAGTAACAACGCCGCTGCCGCTCCATAATAGGCGCCGAGAACCCGTTCCTCGCGCACGTCGTGACGTGCCATCGATGAAGACGAACCGATGAGCGCGGAGAAGCCGAGCGGTGCGGTGTCGAGGCGGAAGTACAGTGTGCAGGTGGCGCCGGCCGACAATGAGAACGGGACGATGACGGATCGAGCCACAACCTCGCGCTCGTCGACGGGCGTCGCGAGTCCGGCCCGCTTCTGAGCG
>CAJBHN010000141.1 GCA_903952805.1 uncultured Myxococcales bacterium
GGCGTCGAGCAGCAGGAAGGTGCGGCCAGGCCTGACCTCGGGCGCGGCGCGATTCTTGTCGCCCGACTTGCTGCCCGAGACCTGGCGGTAGAGGTCGACAACCTGCATGCCGGCGCGCTCCTCGCGGTGGCTCTTGTACAGGTCCGGGTTGTAGAGGATGAGCTGGCCGGCCGTGAGCATGCCGAGGTCGAGGCCGTGCGCCTGCTTGAGGTGCTCGGCCAGGCCGCGGCAGGTCAGGCTGCCCGCGCGCACCTCGAGGAAGACGCGGGCAAGAGCCTGCATACAGACACCGGCACGCGGCTGGATTTCAACCGCGCTGGTACGGCGCTGCTCGAGGTGGTCACGACGCCGACCATGCACAGCGGCGAAGAGGCCATGCGCTTCTTTCGGGCGCTGCGCGGCATCGTGATGGCCATCGAGATCTGCGACGGCAACCTGCAAGAAGGCTCGATGCGTGCCGACGCCAACGTCAGCGTCCGTCGCCCGGGCGAGCCCCTGGGCACCCGGGTCGAACTGAAGAACATCAACAGTCCCCGCTTCGTCTGTGACGCCGTCGAACATGAGGCCGCTCGTCAACGGCGGCTCATCAGCCGCGGCGACGTCGTCGTACAAGAGACCCGGCTGTGGGATGCCGACGCCCAAAACTCCCGCTCGATGCGCGGCAAGGAAGACAGCCCCGATTATCGCTATCTGCCCGACCCCGATCTGCCCGCGCTCGTCATCACCGACGACGACATCGCCGCCGAACGAGCCACCATGCCCGAGCTGCCCGGTGCCAGGCGGCGGCGCTACGTCGAGGCCTTTGCTTTGCCGCCGGCGCAAGCCGCCGTCCTCGTCGACGATGCCGACTTCGCCCGCTTGTTCGATGGTGCCTGCCTGACAGCCACGGGCCATGAGCGGGCGGTCGCCAACTGGCTGGTCAACGAACTCGCTGGCGTCTCCGAGACGGCGGTGACCGCGACGTCACCTCAAGCGCTGGCCCGCCTCGTCACGCTGGTGGAGACCGGCGAACTCGCCGGTCGCGATGGCAAGACGCTGGTCCGCACCATCGTCGACGACGCCCTCGCCGACGCCGCTGCCGTCGATGCCGCCGTCGACGCCCGCGGTCTGCGCCTCGCTCGGGGCCAGGACGCCGAAGACGTGGTCCGCGCCATCATCGCCACCGTCTTTGCCACCAACCCCGTGCAGGTGGAGCAGGTTCGATCGGGCAAGGACAAGGTGAAGGGCTTCCTGGTGGGGCAGGTGTTGAAGGCCGCCGGCAAGGGTGTCGACCCCAAACTCGCCCAGCGCCTCGTCGACGATGCCCTGGCCGGGAGCTGAAGGTGTCGTCGAAGTTTCCGTCTTTCTCGAGCCTGCCGATCGTGTCGGCAGCGACGCGACCTTCGGATCTGGTCTTGCGCCTGGGGCAGTCCCGGGTGCTGTTCACGACGTCAGCGCTGCTGCTGGTCCTGCACCTTGTGGGTATGTTTCTCGGTGGCTTCACCCAGGGCTTTGTCGGCATCGCCGTCGTCGTCACCCTGCTGGGTCTGTTGGCGGTGCCCTTGTGCGTGTGGGCCACCGCCCGGATCATCGATTGGGGGCTCGACCATGTGTTGAGCTCGCGGGGCGCCATCGGCGGGGTCATTCGTTTGGGCCTCGGCGTCGCCATGATCATCGGCACCCCGGAGGGCTTTCGCCTCGTCAAACAGCTGCCCCTGCCGCTGCTGGGCCGCGCCGTCGAGTTGTCGGCCGTCTTTTTGTCGATCTTGGTAGCGACTGGCCTGGTGCTTGTCGGTTTGGCCATCGCCGACCTCATCTATGCAGCGACGGCGCGCTTCCGCTCCTTGTCCACCCGCTTGATGGTCATGCTGCTGGCCTCGACGTTTGGCACGCTGTGCTGGTTTGTCTTTCTCGCCAGCCAGGCGCAAGCCGTCGCCGGCTGGGCCATCGAGCAGGGGCACCTCGAAAACTTCGCCAACGCGCTGGAGGCCTTGCAGACCGTGGGCGCCGGCGTCTTTGGCGGCGCCGCATCCGTCGTCGGTGTGTTGGAACTGCCCTTCGTGCTGCTGCTGGCGTGGCGCTTCGGCCACAACGCCACCCATGGCCTCGACCGCTTGCTGCAGGCCTTCAAGCGCGTGGGTCAGGGGGATTTGTCGACGGGCCTCGACGTCATCGGCAACGACGAGGTCGCCGAGATGCAGCGCGGTTTCAATCAGATGTTGCTGGCCGCGCGTGAGCGCCGTTTCCTGGAGACGGCTTTTGGTCGCTATGTCTCCCCTGTCATCGTCGAACAACTCAAGAAGTCTGGCGGCCGCGTCGTCAGCGAACGCCGGACCGCGACGGTGTTGTTCAGCGACATCCGCGGCTTCACCAGCATGTCCGCCGAGATGGCGCCCGAAGAAGTCATCGCGATGCTCAACGCCATCATGTCGTTGCTCATCGAAGTCGTCGCCCGCCACGACGGCTACATCAACAAGTTCATCGGCGACGCCATGTTGGTGGTGTGGAACGCGCCGTTGTCACAACACGATCACGCCACCCGCGCCGTCCGCTGCGCGCTCGACATGCAGTGTGCCCTCGCCGAGCAGGCCAGCGCCGGCGGCTTCACTGGTCGCGTCGTGCAGATGGGCATCGGCATCCACACCGGCGCGCTGGTGATGGGCAACCTCGGCAACGACCGCCAGGTCGAGTTCGCCATTCTCGGCGACACGGTCAACACCGCCAGCCGCTGCTGCTCGGCGGCAGCCGGGGACCAGGTGCTCGTCACTCGCGACGTCATCGACGCCATCCGCCCGACCGACGCGGCGCTGGCCGACCGTTGCGCCTCGGTGGGCCCCGTGGTGCTCAAGGGCAAAGGTTCCCTCGAACTGTTCGCCGTCACTGCTGCCTGATGGCGCAAGCGGTGTCCGCGGACTGTTGAGCTTTGCGCGCTACCGCCTCGCGGTCGACGAAGGCGTCGACCGCGAGGCCAGCGCAAGGTGCTCGGCCTGCTCAACGTCGCCTGCGTGCCGGTCTGGACGGCGATGGTGCCCGGCCGCCGCGCCATCAACGACGACAACGACGACGACAACGACGGCGACAACGACGGCGACGGCGACGGCGACGGCCACAACGACGACGGCAGCGACGACGCC
>CAJBHN010000142.1 GCA_903952805.1 uncultured Myxococcales bacterium
CCGCGCCCGCGCCCTCACCCTCCTCCTGCCGTGGTGGGGCCGCGATCGGGTGGACGCCGACGTCGTCGTCGCCGCCATCGACCGTCACCGCGAGCTGATCCAACCCGGCGACTTGGTGCTGGTGCACCCTCCCTGGCGCGATGACGTCGTCGAACTGGCCCGCCGGTCCCTGACCCTGCCCCCGGGCGCCCACATCAGCGAGGCGTTCACCCGGCGCAGCACCGATGCCTGGCCCGCCATCACCGTCGTCGCCGAAGGCGTGCATCCCTGGCCCGCCGCGATCGAAGCGCGACGTCGGGCCAGCCACGCCGCGATCATCGACGACGGCACCGTGCGGTTTTTCCGGCTGCCAGCGGATCCGGCGGCGACTTCGACGGTGGGAGCGAAGGTGGGGACGACGGCGGGGACGACGGCGGGGACCGACCTGATCCCCACCCGTGTCGAGGTCAGCGACGCCGCCGGCGCCCGCACCGACTGCCCGTGGGACAGCCGGGCCCGTCGCCATGTGTGTACCGGGCTGGCCGCGTGGATGACCGTCGGTGCCGACACCCTCGTCGTCAATGGCCGCAACGAAGCCTGCACCTGGGCCCACCCCATCAGCGGTGGTCGCGTCGTCATTGACTTCGACACCGTCGACGTCAGCCACGGGCTGCACCTGCAAGCAGCCCTGAGCGACGCCGCCGTCGACAACCCCGATGGCGCCGCGGTCAACTACGCCCTCGTCGTTGACGACGTACCGAGTGCCCAGCCGCTGGTGGTCCATCGTCGCCGTGGTTTTCAGTCAATGGGCGTGCCCCCCCGCGCCGGGACAGCCCGGGTGCAGCTCATCGTGTCGACCGAGCACGATGGCCAACGCCACACCTGCTTCCGCCTTCGTCGCGAGGCACCATGACGACGCGCCCGTCGCTGACGTCCCACTCCGAGGCGTTCCACACCGTCGTCGCCGGCGCCGTCGCCGCCATCGTCGTCGTCATTCACCTGGTGTGTCTGCCGTCGCAGGCCATCACCGACGACGACGACTTTTACGCCCCGGCCGGCATCCGCGCCGCCGACTGGCTGGCGGAAGTCCTGACGTCACCGACGGCAGCGTTGTCCAAGACCGGTATCGACGCTGCCTTCGCCATCAACCACGAACACCCGCCGTTGGCCAAGTTCGTGTTCGGGCTGAGCCACTGGCTATGGCACGACGTCGTCGGTGTCCTCGGCAGCCTCGATGGCGCTCGTGCCGGCACCGTGCTGTTGGTGGGCTTGTTGGCCTGGTGGATGGTGCGCTGGCTGTGGCGCCCCTTGGGTCCCCTGCCCGCCCTCGCCAGCGTCGCGGTCCTCATCAGCCTGCCGCGCTTTTTTCTGCACAGCGAAGTGGCCACCCTCGACGTCCCGGTGGCGGTCATGATCTTTGTCGTCACGGCGCTGTTCGAACGGGCCCGCGATCGGACCGCTGCCGGCGTCATCGTCGGCGTCGTCTTCGGGCTGGCGCTGGCGACCAAGCTCAATGCGCCCTTTGCGCTGCTGCCGTGCGCGCTGCTGGTGCTGCTGGAGCGCTGGCGCGGCTTCGGTCTGCAACGCGCGTCGTCGACGTCACCGACGGCATCGCTGCTGATACCGCCGCTGCCGACGTCGCTGCTGGCCATGCTGGTGGTGGGTCCATTGGTGTTCGTCGCGGTGTGGCCGTGGTTGTGGCCCGACCCCGTCGCGAGGCTGGGCGGCTACGTCGCGTTTCACCTCAAGCACTACCCCATCTTCCTGTTTTTCGACGGCGAGATTTGGGAGCGGCCCTTTGCCCCTGGCCGCGCCAGCCTCGTGATGGCCGCCGGCACCGTCCCGGTCATGGTCGTGGCCACCGCCGCCGTCGGCGCCGCCACCGCGCTCAAGGCCCTGTGGCGGATCGTGGTGGGTGCCAGCGCCGACGGCATGTCTGCTCCCAGCCGGGACCGGATCCTCGCGCTCAGCCTGCTCCAGGCCGTCATGGCGCTGGGCCTGGTCGCCACTGCCGACGTCCCCAGGTACGGCGGCGAAAAGCTCTTCATGCCGTTCTTCCCCTTTCTGGCGGTGCTGTCGGCAGTGGGGCTGGCCGGGCTGGCGTCGTCGCTGCAGCGCCTGATGCCGCGGCTGCCGCGGGCCGTCGTCGTCGTCGTCGTCGTCAGCGCCGTCGTTGCCCCCGGCCTCAAGGGCATCGTCGACACGTTCGGCGGCTTTGGCCTTTCGTACTACGGCGAGCTCGTCGGGGGCCTGCGGGGCGCAGTCGCCCGCGGCCATGAGCGGACGTACTACGACCTCGCCGACAAGGAGCTGGCGCGCACCCTCGACGTCGTGGCCGCCGGCGAGCGGGTGCACGTCGAACCCAACCACAAGGAATACCTCCGCACCTGGCGCTGGCTGCGCAAAGATGGGGTGCTGCGCCGCGATGGCTTTGTCATCGAAGGCCAATTGGAACGCGCCGGTGTCGTCGTGCTGACCCACGAGCGCCGCTGGCTTGGCTATCCGGCTCTGCGAGAGCGGCTGCGGGGGTGGCCCGTCATCGCCGAGCACCGGGTGGACGGCGTGCCGCTGTGGACCATCTCCCGTCGACCGCGCTGATCCGTTTTTCTGTCGCTTGCTCAGTGCGGAGCGAGCGGCACGTCTCACAGGGGCGAGATGGGATCGGGGGAAAACAGGACGCCGAGCCGGTGGCCCAGCACTTTTTCGACGTCATCCATCAGGTACAGCAGGGGGCGGGCTGGCTCAGGCAGCGCAAACGCCACCTTCTTGACCCTGGCCTTGTCGAGCATGTCGACCATGCCCTTCAACAGCTCGGCGCCATGGTTCTTGGCATGGACGTGGGGACCCCAGCCGTAGATGAACAAGCGGGGGACCGCGAGGCGACCGCCGGTGGGAAACAGGATCTTCTCGCCGACGGCACCGGTAATGGTGCCAGCCTCGATCGCGTGCGAGAGGCGCCCACACAGGCGCCAATCCACCATCGCCATCAGGCCGCCGAGGGGCCGCACGTCGCTGCACAGGCCAAGGACAATGCTGTCGACCTCGAGGGCGTCGACCGCCGCCAGCGTCGGCTCGGTGGGCCGACCATGGGCACGGACCTCGCTTTTGACCTCGGCTTCGTCGGCTTTGCCCCGGGCCACGATCAGCTGTCCTTCGGAGCGCTGTCTGTGCCCGTGGTCGATGTGGACGACGGCACCGACGACGGCACCGACGTCTGGCCTCCCAGGCGACCCAGTTCACGGGCGACGCCATCGAGGACGCCGTTGACGAACGCGCCGGACTGCTCGGCCCCATAGCGCTTGGCGATCTCGACGGCTTCGTCGATGACGACGCGAGCGGAGGTCTCGACGTCGGTGGACAGTTCGAAGGCCGCCACCCGCAAGATGTTGCGGTCGACCATCGCCATGCGCGGCAGCTTCCAGCGGGCGGAATTGCGCTGCACGACGTCGTCGAGGGCGTCGCGGCGTTCACCGACACCACGAACCATGGCCACGGCGTGGGCGCGGGCTTTGTCGTCGGGGGCGTCGAAATTCTCGAAGAAACGCTCGATGGCGTCGTCGATGTCGGCCAACGACGGTGACGTCATCGCGTCAAGCTGGAAGATAATCTGCAG
>CAJBHN010000143.1 GCA_903952805.1 uncultured Myxococcales bacterium
ACATGGTCGCTCTCACCACAACCGATCCTGGTGGACGCCTACAGCGCTCACCCAACGAACCTTCCCCCAAATTCGGGTTTCCACCTCAGCCTGTTAAAAGTGCACCGACCCAAACAATCGCGAACCTCGGGGCGCCCAAGCCGGGGCGGGCGGTGCGAGCGCCGGAGGGCTTGCACGCCGAAAGCCCCGGCTCAAGGCGGGCGTTACGTTCAGCGAGCGGCTTTTTCCGTTTGCCAAACCCAATGAAAAAACAACGGAATCAGAAGATAACCCATCCACTGCACGTCAAAGTCCAAAGCATTGAGGACATAGTAAACAGTAAAGCCCACTGCAAACTTTACAAGCAGGCTAAACCAAACAGCCATCTGGCGTTCGTCGCGCGCATCGTACTCACGCGAAACTGAGCTTGATCCCGAGCTAGAGCGAGCTTCTTTTTCTTGCTCGCGCAGAATCGCTTCGTGCTCAATGCTTGTGTCGAAGACCGATGCACGCATTTGGTCTTTTATGCGCGCAGCTCCAGTTTCATGTCTATTATTTTGCCCTCGCAGAATCGCCTCGTACTCGGGGCTTGTGTCGAATATATCGGCCTTGATTTTGTCCTTGTAGCGGTCGCTCATGGGACCTCCTCCTCGCGAGGTGGATACTCGTACGCCGAAAGCCCCGGCTGTATTTCGGGGGCAACGACAGTTCGCTGATCTGTTCCGCTGATCTGCACTACGGAATTACTGTACGGTCTCCTTCAGAAAGGGCGTTCCGCCAGCGTTTGCCTAGCCATTCTCAAGCGGAATAAAAATGCCGGCACCGGTACCATGTGCAAGATCCAGTGAACCTTCGTGCTCCATGATCGAAGCAACGTAAGAATGCATTGCGACAGGGCCAGCCCAAGTCCACGTGGTGTCGGTTGGTGGAACGACCAGGCCAGTTGTGGGCGAAATCAATGCGCCTGCAAAGATGCTTGCTAGGTCTGGCTGGCCTGCCGCGCCAGGGCTGAGTCGCATGATAGCTTTACCTCGCACTGTCAGAGCGATGAGGAGAAGTGCCCACTCGTGGTTCGTTATGAAATAAGTAGCGTTTGGAACCTGTGTCGTGCTCGCTGATGTGGTCACTTCAATGCGGTCTGCAGTGCGGCGGTACTGAAAAATGCCCTTTTCCCCCGTGCCTTGATGGTGTCCGAGCGTTTCCATTGTCTTCATTAAAGATGCCCCCGTATTTTGCCATGCTCAGTGGAGGGGTACAGCGCTAATCTTCCCCTGTCATCAGCACTCATAGCAGGGCGGTCCGTGTGTCAAGTACCGCGGTGAGAATCAAATTGTGGAGCCGGAAATCAGGTGCATCGAGCCAGCCAAATTGGCCGTTCGGATTGACCTCTAAAAAGTGCCAAATATCATCGTCAACAATAAAGTCGAGCCGACCGTAGTGAAGATTTGCGCGATGCATAAATAGAGACACCGCTTCCGAAATTGCGTCGGGGATCGCAATCTCTTCCCATTGAAGGTCGCTGTCCCCGATTCGCACACGCCAATCGATACCGAGTTTATCTCGCGTGCGCGTCGGCGAAAAAGCCCTCATTTGGCCGAATACGAAGACTAGCGTTGCGTCTTTTTGCCCAGGCGCAAGATTCTGGACGAACCATGGATAGCGTGGGTCTAACTCAGCGGGGATTATTGGTGTAGTGAAGAGAAAGCCGAGCCGCTCGGTATCGATCAGTTCAGGAGAAAGGGTCTTTACCACCCGCTGGGCCGCGGAAGTAAAATGATGATTGAGGACGACATCCCAAGTCGGGACGGAAAATAGCGGCTTCGCCAGGCGCATCTGGACCAACTTGCCCAAGCGCCTCTCAGCGTGGGGATCAACCAAGCGTAGACGCGAGGTCGAGCGGGCGAGATTTGCAATCTCCCTAACTAAGACACGGAGATGCTCGCGGACCCATGTTTGCTCAGCGGTTGGAAACGTGGCAGATGGATCATCACCAGAGATAAACGGCTTCCGCCAGTAACACGCAGTCAGCGTCGCCTCCGATACCGTCCGCCCGGTCGGGTCGGTGATAGTGAAGTCGTCTGCGGTGATGCGGAGCGAATAGCTGAGAAAAAGGTCGGTGTTGAATCGAAATACATCGACCCCTCGTTCGCCTGCCAGCTTACACATGATATCCGCAGTGCCATCCAAGCTATTTGTCAGTAACAACAGCACGGCCCCCCGCCTTTCTCAATCTGCAGAGGGCCGTAGGCCCTACCGTTCTTTCGTCTCGCTCCGCTCAGTCGGTGTTGTCACTTCTTGCGTCGGATGGCTTGCCATTGCTGTCAAAGGTCTGAATGCTATTTCCAGTGTGCGACATTGCGTAAATGTCATAGTCCGTTGAACGGCCCTGTGTTTGCCAGTTGTATGGAGGCGGTTCTTCTGCAACGGCAGCTCGTATGGGTCGAGCTAGTGTTTGAGGCGTTTGAAGCATCGGTATTCCTCTGCGGGTGAAGAGTCGGGAATCCCGACCCTGGATGCGCGTTAATCAGAGCGCGTCTACTCTACAGTATCTTGCACAGTGGTGCGTGCGCAAGCGAAATCGCCGTGTTTTCTTTCAGCGAAAGGATTTTCGGAGTCACGGTGTGCGAAAGTGCGGAGCAGAAAATTGGCGACCATATCACCAGTCTCGAAAATGGGGAAAAGACCAAATCCCTTAGAATGCCAGCCCCGTTAACGCGATGCCAACGCTGACCTGGTGATTGGCCGAAAAACGAGCTATCGGGTGACCCATCAGCGACGGCGGGATGACGAAGCGGATTGCCGCCCGGAGAATGCGGGCCTCGTGGAGGTTCGAGATGGCGGGGCGGAAGATTCGAGATGAGGCGGACGCGCACCGGTGTTTGCGCGCGGCGGGCAGTGCTGGCGGGAGCGACGTCGAATGGGCCAACGCTCACGGCGTAGACGCCCGCTCGCTGCAGGCCTGGCGGATGAACCTTGGGCGGAGGGGTGCCCACAAGGGTAGGTTGCGACTGGTTGAGCTGGTGCCCACTACGCCCTCGTCGCCGGG
>CAJBHN010000144.1 GCA_903952805.1 uncultured Myxococcales bacterium
GGCCCGGCGAAACCAAGCTCGAAATCGACCGTCGACGAGCCAAGGAAAAAATCACCCGACTGGAACGCGAAATCGACCAGTTCTCGCTCGATCGCCAGCTTCGTCGCAGGCGACGCGATGAACGGGGCGTGCCCATCATCGCCATCGTTGGCTACACCAATGCCGGAAAATCAACGCTCCTCAATCGCCTGACCGGCGCCGGTGTCTACGTCGCCGACGAACTGTTTGCGACGCTGGACCCGACCTCGCGACGCCTCCGCTTTCCCGAGGAGCGCGAGGTGGTGCTCACCGATACGGTTGGTTTCATTCGCGACCTGCCGACGCCGCTGAAGAATGCTTTTCGGGCCACGCTCGAAGAACTCCATGAGGCCGACTTGCTGCTCCACATTGTCGATGCGCGGGACCCTCGACGGCGACAGCACATCGAAGCCGTTGAAGGCGTGTTACAGGAACTCGGCGTGCTCGAGACGCCACGGCTGATGGTGCTCAACAAGTCCGAGGGTCACCCATCTCTCACAAGGCCAGCCCTTGATGGCGAAAGCATGCGCAATGATGCGGTGCGAGTATCAGCCCTCGACGGCAGTGGCCTGGATCGCCTCGTGGAGCGAATGGCGTCTCTGCTGTGGGACCGAAACCGAGATGGAGGGGAGGGTCAGCCCCCATGGGCGACCGCGTACGGCGGCGCGTTTGAGCCCGATGAACCATCTGACGGTCTCAGCCGTCTGCATTGAAACGGTGACACACCGACGGCATCTGCGCCGGATGGTGGGGCCTGTTACGCTGACAAGACAGGGCGGTAGTGACGATGAGCGAGCCAATCGGTGTCCGTACCGTGGGAATAGCCCAGAACGATCCGCTGCGCGGCCCGGTGGCGTTGGCCACGCTGTCGACGCTGTTCTGCCTCCCGGCTGACGCCGACGGCGTTGGCGTCGCGTCCATCGTCGACGGTGCGGCTCTGTTGTCGCACCAGAAAATCGATGCACGAGGTGCAACGATGGCAAGTCTCGTTGGCACGCCTCGGGGGCGCACCACCGTCGTGCAATGGACCACACGACGCGAGATGCGCCCCTCCGGTCTCAACCAGGGCATCAGCCAAGGCCCCTTTCGCGCCCGCTCCTATGCCGGCGCCGTCGTCGGTGGTCCCCAAACCCCCGACGAAGCATTCGCCTCCCGGGAGCGACTCTTGGCCGGCGTCCCCGATTCGCTGCGACGGTGTCTCGTTGGCAAGAGCGAGGGAGAGTCTTTTTTCCTCGCGGTCCTCGCCATGCTGAGCGCTCGAGGGGTGCTCGACCGGGCCCATGACAACACCGCCCACCTCAAAGAAGCGATCGAAAGCCTGCTGGCGACGACTGATTCGTGGCCCCGCCAGGTGACCATCACCAACGGCGTCGATGTGGTGCATGTGGCAAAGGGCCTGCCCTCCGCCGTGGTCGTGCTCCGCGGACTCGACGATGCCATCGCCGGCGACATAAGCCCGAGCTTCGTCGACAGCTCGACGGCGCGCGAGCGAAACCGACGCTATGTCGGCACGTTTTGCGTGGGCGCCATGGACAGCGCCATCGTGACCACCATCGTGCCACCGCCTGGCTGCACATTGCAGCTGTGGCCCGAAGGGGGCGCCGTCGTCGTCGGCCGCGAACCGGGCCCACGCTCGCTGTGAC
>CAJBHN010000145.1 GCA_903952805.1 uncultured Myxococcales bacterium
GCCTTCGCCTTCGCCTTCGCCTTCGCCTTCGCCTTCTCCTTCGCCTTCGCCTTCTCCTTCGCCTTCGCCTTCGCCTTCTCCTTCGCCTTCTCCTTCGCCTTCTCCTTCTCCTTCGCCCTCGCCCTCGCCTTCTCCTTCTCCTTCGCCTTCTCCTTCGCCTTCTCCTTCTCCTTCTCCTTCTCCTTCGCCTTCGCCTTCGCCCTCGCCTTCGCCCTCGCCCTCGCCTTCGCCTTCGCCTTCGCAGGCGATGGGCACGCAGGGATCGAGATTGGCCGGATCGAGCTCGTCAAAGACCGTGTCGTCGTCGACGTCGAGGAGCAGGGACTCGATGGCGTCGTTGCGCAGATCGAGGTCGGTATCGAGGAAGGCCTCCACGCCATCGCTTTCGCCATCGCCGTCGGTGTCGCGGTTGCGCGGGTTGGTGCCGAGGGTGGCCTCGGTGGCGTTGTCGAGAGTGTCGAGGTCGGGGTCGCAGCCGCCGAACGTGTCGATGGGGACGCAGATGTCGTTATCATCGGGGTCGACGACGACGGAGACACCATCGCCGTCGTTGTCGGCTTCGACGCCGCACAGGGCGCTGCAGCCATCGCCAGCCAGCGTATTGCCGTCATCGCAGCCTTCGCTGGCCTCGACGAAGCCATTGCCGCAGCGAGCGAGCACGCAGTTGCGCACCGAGAAGACAAATTCGCCGACGATCCCGCTGTCATCGCGGAAGGGCAGGTCAAAGAGGTCGTCGCTCCGCGACAACGCGAGCTCAATGGCGGTGGCACCGTCACCGGCGTCGAAGCCCGCCTGGGCCGGGACCCCGAGCAGGCCGTCGTTGCTGTCGGCGGCGAGCCACTCGATCTCCGCGTAGCGAAAGACAACGTCGTAGTCGCGAGCCGAGGTGATGTTGCGCAGCTCGAGCTGAAAGTCGTTGCGGAGATCGGTGCGGAGGTCGGAGGGGCCCACGCGGGCCCAGGTGGCGACGAAGCCAGCGGCGTTGACGTCGAAGTAAACGCGGTTTTGTGCGCCCAGCGGCGGGGTGTCGGCAGCTGAGCCGCGCGTGTCGACGTCGGACCACAGCGGCGCGATCATCGGCACGCGCGTCGTCGGAATGCGCGCCGTGCTGAAGCCGCCGACCGCACCCGACAGGCTGACGTTGCCATTGACGTTGACAAAGAGCTGGGTGTGGGTGCGACCAAACAGGCACATGCCCGTCGGGAAGGCGGTGGTGAGGTTCACCAGTGCCGACAAGCCATCGTTGGTGGGAGGCAGGACATTGGCGCCGTAGCCGGCGGGGCCACCGAGGTCATTGCGCAAGACGGCCTGGGCCGAGGCAGACCCTGCCATCAGCAGGAGCACCGCGAAGATTCGAAGCTGCATGACCCAAGAAGACCGCACGGCGGGCATTCGCGCCAGCATTCAACCTTCCAGCCGGTCTCCGACCGGTGTCGGCCGCCGGGGTGGCTTCCGGTAGCGGCAGCGGACCGGACGAGTGTCCGCCATCGCCGCCGCGTCCTGTCGCGGTTTGGATCTGCCGACCATCCCCGGATCCGATCCCGTACGCGGCTGCCGTGGGGTCGGGCAGGTCCATTCACCAGGGCCAACCGGTCCTCTCCCGCCCCGGCGCGTGGGGTCGCGCGTCGCCTGCGGCAAAACGGCGTGGTCGAGCTGGCGAGGGCGATCTTGCACGGGGTGTTGTCACCCATCAGGAGCCAGCGACGTTGGCGAGGACGGCGCCATCGCTGACGCCGGCTGCTCACGCGGCTCGTCGGCGCAAGCATGGGCCCATGAATCTCTGCCGCACCGCAGGCCGTGCGATCCGCAACACAGTCGCATTCAGCACAGCCAGAGGAGGGGGATTTCACACGTGGTGACGTCGAGAAACCCTCGCGGCCCGCTCGCCCGCGTCATCGGTGGTGTGCCATGAATCTGATGTGCCCTTGTCGTCGCCGGTTTTCCTCTTTGTCTTCTTGCCGGTGTCACTGGTGCTGCTGCTGGTGGCTGGCGTCGTCGACAACGCCCTTCGTCGTCGTCGCGGCGCCGACGCGCGGCCGGTGGTCCAGAATCTGGTGCTGCTGGCGGTGAGCCTCGGCTTCGCGCTGTTCGGCTCGGGCTGGCAGGTGGGCGTGCTGGTGGCGACGGTGGTGATGGCCTTCGTCGCGGGTCGGCTGGTCGAGCCGCGCGCCGACCGCAGCGTCGAGGATTCACCCGCCAGGCGCCTGGGTCTGTGGCTCGGGATCGGTGGGCCACTCGCGTTGCTGGCGTTCTTCAAATACGTCGACGTCGTTGTGGTCGAACTCCATGGCGCGCTCGGCATCTCGGCGGCGCCGACGCAGCCGTGGACGGCGATGGCGCTGCC
>CAJBHN010000146.1 GCA_903952805.1 uncultured Myxococcales bacterium
AGTGCAGTTGGTCGTCGGCCTGGGTCCCCGTGGGGCATATCGGGCACCTTTGACCCCGTGGCGCTGGTGCCGGTACCTTGGTCCCCTGACGGAGGCTTCCATGACTGAGCACGACGACGATGAACTCCCGGCGCGCATCGACCGCTACGAGCCGCTCAAGAAGCTCGCGACCGGCGGCATGGCCGAGATTTTCCTCGCCAAGCAGTCGGGGCTGGAGGGCTTCGAGAAGGTGGTGGTGCTCAAGCGCATCCTTCCCCACCTCGCCAGCGACGATGAATTCGTCTCCATGTTTCTTGATGAAGCCCGCATCGCCGCCAAGCTCTCGCACCCCAACGTGGTGCAGATCTACGACCTCGGCAAAGCTGATAACACATTTTATATTGCGATGGAGTATGTCTCTGGCCGCAATGTTCAGCATTTGATCACCAAGCAACAGCAGATCGGGGGGCACCTGCCCGTCGAACATGTGTGCCGGATCATCGCCGGTGTGTGTGACGGGCTGTACTACGCCCACGCTCGCAAGGATTACGACGGCAAGCCGCTCAACATCATCCACCGTGACATCAGCCCGCAGAACATTCTGGTGTCTTTTGCTGGCGGCGTGAAGGTGGTTGACTTTGGTATTGCCAAAGCTTCGACGCAGTTGGCCCAGACGCGGGCAGGCGTCCTCAAGGGCAAGTACGCCTACATGAGCCCCGAGCAGGTGCGCGGCGCCAAAATCGATCACCGTTCCGACATCTTCGCCGTCGGGCTGGTGATGTACGAAATGCTGACGGGGATGCGCGCCTTCGAGCGTGACAACGCGCTCAAGACCCTGAAGGCCATTGTCCAGGAGAAGCCCCTCAATCCCCGGGAGATGAACCCCGCCATCCCGATGGAGGTGGTCAAGCTGCTCAGCAAAGCGTTGGAGAAGAACCCCGACCGCCGCTACAAAACCGCGCAGGAGATGCAGCTCGCCCTCGAGGATTGGTTGGAGTCGTCGCCCAAGAAGTCCAACAACGTCCGCCTCAGCCGCTTCCTCTACGACATCTTCGACGACGAGCTCAACTCCGCCGAAGGCACCATGGTGGTCAAGGGCGTTGGTCAGGTCATCATCCCCACGAGCCAGGGCAAGGACGCCAAACCCGCTGTCGAGGAGGAAGTCGACAGCAAGACCTTGACGGCCGCCCTCGTCGACGGTCCGGCTGTTCCCGCGGCGTCTCCTGCGCCATCCACACGTGTTCGCGACGAGCAAAGTCCCAAGGCGAAGGCGGCCTTGAAGCAGCCGACACCGCCACCAGACGTCGACGACGCCGAGGTCGATGACAAGACCGTGCCGGGCTACGACATCGAGCAGATCGAACGCGAACTCCTCGCCCGCGACGCCAAAAAGCGTGGGGTGCCCACGCCGCCCCCTGTCGAGGTCAACAACGCCACCATGGAGGGAGAGGTTGAGGAGGAGGACAAGACCCGGGCCCTGCCGATGGCTGCAGCGTCGCAGCTGCTCGCTGCCCGGGAGACGGTTGGTGCACCTCCCCAGGCCCCCGCCGTCGACAGTGACGCCCGTGCCCGCAACCTGCTGCAACGTGTCGACGCCATGGCGCCGTCGACCGTCAGCTCGCCGCGGCCGTCGCAGGTGACAGCGTCGATGCCGGACTCGCTGGCTGACGAGGAGCCGCTTCCCTCCCCCGACCGTTTCGCTCCACCGACGAACGACCTCGGCAGCCTCGACAGTCAGGCCGGTCCATTCGATCAGCCCTACCCGCCGACGGCGGAGTCTTCGTTGCCCGGGCCCCGTCGGGAAGACACGCAGCCTGGCATCGACACGCCCGACGACTTGCTGTCGCCCCGCGCCACCATCGAGTTGTCGCGTCGGCCGCCAGGTTTCAAGGGATTGGTTGCAGCCACGTTCGGCATGGCAGCCATGGCTCTGCTGCTCTTTGGCGTCGGGGCAGTCGCGTTTCCGCCCGCGGTGCCCGCCACCGAGTTTGGCGTCGTGCTCGTGACGACGACGCCACCAGGCGCGGCCGTGGTCTTTGACGGCGTCCCCCAGACGAGCCCCGCCCAGGTGACCATGCCGCTGGATGGCATCGAGCGCGTCGTCGACATCAGCCTCTCGGGCTTCAGGGGCCGGACCGAGAAGGTCGTCTTTTCCCCCGGTCAAAATACGGCGGTCTTGACCGTTACGCTCGACCCGGGTTGAGCGGATCGATGGCCGCCTTTGTCGACGGCGAGTCCGTCGCCATGGTCTGCGGGCGAAGCTCGGCTGGCGTCGTCGCCACGGCGACCACGCGTCCGTCGACGTCAATGCCGGCCGTGGCGTTGACGCTGCCGATGCGAATCTGCCGCGCAGCCAACTCGTGGACCAGGGCTTTCATGAAGTCGCTCTCGGCATCGTCGTGGATGGCGAAGTCGTCGACGTAGATGCGCACGACATAGCGGTGAAACAGGGCGGTCGTCTGGACGAACCACACCTTGTGGGGCGGCGTTCGCAAGATGGCCGGGACCTTGGTGATGGCCATCAAGCAGGCCTGCTCGACCTCTTCTGGCATGGCGTGCAGGCCGACGATGACCTCTTGATTGCGACCGCAAATCCTCGTGGGTGCGTTGAAGTTTTGCAGTCGTGTTTTGCTGAGCATCGAGTTTGGAATGATGACGATGTCGCGCGTCAGGGTTTGCAGGTGGGTCGCGCGCCAGCCGGAATAGACGACGCAGCCTTCGACGTTGTCGACGTAGACCCAGTCACCCAGCTTGAATGGGCGATCCATCGACAGCGCCAGTCCGGCAAACAAGTTGCCAAGCGTGTCTTGCAGGGCCAGGCCGACCACGACGGTCACGACGGTGGACGTGGCGAGCAGCGGTGCGACGTTGATGCCTGTGACGCCGCCAACGATCGACAACGCCGCTACCGTGTACGTGATGATGAGGATCAGGTGCCGGACAACGTTGGGCACCTGCACGCCATGCCGCTCGCCGAGCCAATAGTGCAGGACCATCGTCTCGATGGTTTCGATGATCAGGTAGGCCACCAGCAGCAGCTCGGTGATGGCCAGCCCCTGGGCGACGCCGGCGTTGTGGATCTGGCGCATGGCCAGCAACGCATGAAAGCCCACCAACACCACGAGGACCCTGGCGGGGAGGCGCAAGCGTCTCAGCAGCACATCATCGAGCGTGGTCTTGGTCAGTGTCGCCAGGCGGCTGAGTCCGCGAAAGGCCAGGCGGTAGGCGAGCTCAGCCATCACGACGACGGCCAGCGACAACAGCAGCGCCGTGGGCCAGGCGACCGGCAGGCTGAGGGCGTCGGCAAACGAGGCAAATATCGATTCCATGGTGAATCGTTCCCCTGGAACGCCGACAGCCGCAACGCCCGCCCGGTGGGGAGATGTGCGCAGCCCCGACCGTGGCGACAATGGATCGGCGCCTGTCCTCGCCGTACCATGCTGCTGTGCGTCGACTCATGCGCGGCTACAGCTTGGCGGAGGTGATGGTGGTCGTCGCCATCGTTGGCGTGCTTGCGACGCTGTCGTTCATCGGCATCAGCGATGTTCTTGGGCGGGCTCGGCTGTTGGCCGACGCCGACACCATCGACGACAGCCTTCGTCGCGGTCGCTTGGTGGCGCGGACGGAACGCCGCTGCGTCGAGGTGGTGGCGAGCCGTTCCCGGCTGGATGTGGTCCCCGTTGAGCATCCTGGCGCGCCGCCCGCATCGTGTGTCGGGGGGCGCCTGCTTGCCGATCGCAATATAGGCAAGGCTTTTTCCAGCGGCATTTCGTTGGGTGAGGCGCGCTTTTTCTTCGACCGCGCCGGCGGCGTCGTCGTGCCCGGTGGTTCCACGCGCGTCGGCGGCGGGATTGACCTGCCTGTGACCGTCACGCCCATCAACGCGTTGCCGCGGACCTTCGTGGTCCGAATCCTGGCGGGCACGGGTGCCATATCGAGGCTGCCATGAGTGCAGGCGGTGGACGTCGACGTCGTCGCCTGCGGGGCTTCTCGTTGTTGGAGGTCATGCTTGCATCGACGATGTTGATCACTGGCATCACCGCCATCATCGCCTGCGTCCATCTGGCCACACGGCAGCAGGAGCACAATCGCAAGGTCGGCCAGGGGTTGCTGATCGCCGAACGGCGCATGGAGGAACTCTTGCTGCTATTTCCCAGTTCGCTGGAGTTGAGTGAAGGCCGGCATCCACAGTCGGCATTTGA
>CAJBHN010000147.1 GCA_903952805.1 uncultured Myxococcales bacterium
CCGCCGCCGCCGCCGCCGCAGCGACTGGCCGCCCTGTTGGCCGGCCAGCCGAGGCGCCCATGATGCGGATGCAGGCCCTGGTGACGACGGCGGTGCTGACCATGTCGTCGACGGCGATGACAGGGTGCGCCGTCAGCCGCGAAGGCGGCGCGCGGGCGTTTCAGGCGATGACGAAGCTCAATCCGTCGTCGCTTGACCGGCGCTCCCTGCCCGGCGGCATCGAGAGCGCCTGCTCCCGCGGCAGCATCACGTGGGTGGTGCCCACCGACGACGGCGGCGTGGTCCTCGTCGACACCGGCTTTGATGATCAGGCTCGCGCCATCGTACACGTCGTCGGCGACCGCCCGATTCGGGCGATTCTGCTGACGCACGCCCATGTCGACCACGCCGCCGGCACCGCCGCCATCGACGCCCCCGTCTACGTCGGCCGCCGGGACGCGCCCGCTCTGCGCGGAGAGCACGCCTTCGCGGCCCTGTATCCCCACCTGGGCGAGGCTTTTGGCGGCATTCCGATCGCCCGCGGCCCCATCCACGAGGTCGACGACGGCGCCGTCGTCGTCGTTGGCAACCGCCGCTTTCGCGCCATCGCGACGCCCGGCCACACGTGGGGCAGCATTTCCTGGCTGCTGGACGACATCCTCTTTGGCGGTGACGCCGTCCAATCACCGCTGGGCGATGGCGTGTTTCCGGCTCCCACGGGCTTCACGGTCGACATGCGCGTCGCCTACGACAGCCTGCGGCGTCTGCGCGACGTCGACATCGCCTGGCTGGCCGACGCCCACTACGGCGTGTTGCCCCAACCACGAACGGCGATCCGCCGGGCGCTGGAGCGGGATCACAGCGACGTCGAACGGCTGGTCTATCCGGGCCTGCGTCCCGTGGGCTGCGGCGACGATCCACCGGGGACCTGACGCCGGGCCGGTCAGTGCTCAACGCCAGGAGAGGGTGCGGGGTTCGTGATGTCGCCCATCTTCGCCCGGGGATCGCGAGCGACCTTTCCCATCAGCTGACGGACGGGCGGCGGCGGTGGTGGGATGGCGACCGGCTCGCCCATCAGCACGGGTCGGGTCGGCATGGCACCCATCAGCGGCGGTAAACGCTCGGGAACGACCTCGGGAACGACCTCGGGAACGACCTCGGGAATGACCTCGGCAATGGTCTGTTCAAACGCCTGCAGGCGGCGCGTGACGCCGTTGCCGGCGCCGATGACAAAGGCGACGAAGGCGGCGACGGCGCCAACGCCGGCGGCGGCCGCCATCAGGGTTCGGCGCTCGGCGCGCTTGAGGGCCGCACGCACGCCCACGGGACAATCCTCGGTGAGCACGGTGCCGTCAGGGCGCTGGTAAAAGCGCACACAGCAGCGGCCCTCGTGGCGCTCGATAAGGGCCATCGCGTCGGTCCGAGTCATCGCCGACAGGTCGTAGACGTTTTTTTCGCATGAACCGCAGAAGCGGGCGCGGGCGCCGTCGTCGGCGGTGACCGGCTTCATGCCGTCCCAGTCGGCGTCACAAGGGCTCGCGATTCGCACGTCGTCGAGCGAGTTCAGGATCGGCAGGGTCTTTTTGGCGCGAGGGGTTTTGATCGGGAGCATGGATGGTCTGAACGTGCGGGACGCAGATCCGTTCTGGTGGCGCCATGTCGGCCACGCCCGACGTGACGCGTCACACCTGCACACACTCGCACACACTCAAGCACACATAGGCGCACACGCAGCATCGCGCACCGCTGCGCCCCGCCAAGGGCGTTGGGCTCCGGGCCGCAACCTGCTACCCGGCAGCGGTGGTGTCTGAACCGAAGCTCGTCGAC
>CAJBHN010000148.1 GCA_903952805.1 uncultured Myxococcales bacterium
GATGCCGGGGGCGAGGGTGACGACCAGGCCGGGGGTCAGGGTCACCCTGGGGACGTCGCGGTCCCCGCAGCGGAGGCGTCCACGCAAGGCGAACAGCACCAGCTCGCTGCCTCGCAACGACACCATCGCGTGGGCCTCTGAAATGCGGGCGTCGATGAAGCGAATATCGGCGCTGAACGAGCGACCCACCACGCCGCCAGGCCCGGCGCGGCGCAGGGTTCCATCAGGGAGCCGGAGGTCCACGAACGCGTACACGGCGGACAACATAGACCGACCGGCGCACCATGTCTTATGCCAAGTGATTGATTTTTCGGGACTCTCTGGCCGCCGACCGTCTGTGCTGAGGTTGCACTGAGGTTGCACTGAGATTTCGCTGAGATGAAGGGGGCGGTGGCCGAAGCTACTGGAAATCGTCCAGTTGGACGCAGGAGCGACGCGCATGAAGATCCGAAGGTTATTGCGGGTGTGGGGCACCATCATGGCCCTGTCCGCACCATGGACGCTGTCGTCGCCGGCCCGCGCCCAGGAGACCCGCACCCCCGCCGAGGTCAGCGCCGACAAAGCTGTCGACGCCATCGTCGACCAGAACCCGCCGCCGTGGGACCCGAGCACCGTCAAGCCCTGGGCCACTCAGAACCTGCGCCTGCAGGGGGGCGTCGGCTGGATCTCGATGTACAACCCCTCCGACGACATCACCGTCGAGGGCTTCGGTGTCAACGGGCACCTCCACGTCGGCGACACCTTTTGGGAGCTGTTTTCCTACTACGTCCCCATCCGGGCGACCCTGCTGGCCTTTGACCAGGTCGACGTCGCTGGCACCACGGTGACGAGCTTCAACGACAAGCAGGCCTTGTTCGTCGAGAGCGGTCTGGGCCTCGAGCTTTGGCCGTGGCCGAACCACATTGCCGTCAGCGTCGAGGGCGTTGCCAACTACTTCGGTCTGTCGGCGGTCCCCGTGCGGCGGGCCGAGCCGACCCTCAATCGCGAGGCTGTGGGTGCTGCGGCCCGTGGTCGGCTCACCGTCCAGTTCGGGGGCCTCGGCGTCTACGGCGAATACACCCAGCAGCTGCTGCTGCTGGACCTGACCAACGGCACGAACTGGGACGGCAGCCAGATCTTCGTCGGGCTCACCTACCACCTGGGCAACAAGTTTTGAGCATCGCTGGCGAACGCCAGCGATGTGCGAACTCAAAGGACGACGACATGAAGAGCATGAAGACCCTGAAGACCATGACGACCATGACGACCATGACGACCATGAAGACTCACTCACTGCCCCTGGTCGTCGTCGCGGGCCTGTTGCACGGCGGCTGCGTCACCTATCTGACCGAGGACAACGTCAAAGCCCAATACGCCGAGTCCGAACGGGTCCACTTTTTCAGCTTCTTTCGAGACCAGGCGTTCAAGATCAAAGACGCTGGCGCCTGCGGCCGGGCGGCGAGGTACTTCGAAGAGCACTTCGTCCGCTCCGAGGACAACTCGACACGCTTCGGCAACGACGACCTCAAAGCGCTCGACGCACGCATCAAGGCCGAGGCCCGCACCCTCACCGACAGCTGTCTCGCCGAGCAGGCGCCCCCGCTGCAGAAGGGTCGCCGCTTCGAGCGTCTCTCGGAGCTGTTTCGCAACCTGTCGAAGCTGCCCCTGCCCGCCGAGGAGCAGCAGGCCCTCGCCTTGCGATCCGATACCATCGACTTGTTGCGCGCCGAAGCCACTGCCGCCGATGCCCAGCAGGCGTGGGATGCCGGCAAGGTCTACGACGCCCTCAGCGGCTTTCAGACAGCGCAGTCCATCGCCGCCGCCGTCAAGGCCGCCACCGACGAACAGAAGGCGAAGTACGCCAAGCTCCTCGACGAGCGCACGCGGCAACACATCGCGGACATGGTGCAGAAAGCCACCGCCAGCGAACGGGACCCAAAAACCCTCCACCTCGCCGTCGTCTACCTCGCCCGGGCCTGGGACGTCGGCCGCGATGCCGCCATCGGTCGCAAGCTCGAGACCCTGCGGCAGCAGATGCTGACCTCGAGCGCCTACCAATGGAACGTCGAGCTGAAGGGGGAGCCCCTCATCACGAAGGCGGTGCAGGGCGCGCTGAAGAGCCACAGCTTCACGGGCAACCTGAAGGCCGGCGCTCCCCGCGAGTTTGCCGCCGTCGTCGATGTTGGCACCTTCACCATGACGCCGTCGGAGCGCGAGGGCAGCCGCACCGGCGAGTACAAGACGGGGTCCAAGAGCGTCGACAACCCCGAGTATCGCAAGCTGACGGAGTTGCTCCAGCTGCGCGAGCGCTGCATGAGCTCAAGTCACAAGGGCTATCGGCCATTTGGCGCTTCGTTCTCTTGTGACCAGGTTCATCGGGACGGATGCCGACAGTGCGGCAACGGCGAGTTCGCCATCAAGGAAAACAGGGCCGAGCGTGACCAGGTGAGCGCGCGCTTGAAGAGGGAGCCAATGACCGTGCAGGAAGACCTCATGTCGCCGTGGTCCTACCCGACGCGCGAGTGGAGCCAGGTCATCAAGGCCCCGGTGGAGCTGTCGCTCAAGCACGCCCTCGATTCGGCACCGACATCGTCGACGATGACGCTGCAGCACGAGTACACCGACCACGCCCATGAGCTCGTGCCGCAGCTGGGTCTCGGCAAGAAGCAGATCACGAAGCAGTCCGACGCCGAACTCGCCGACAGCGCCGGCCAGAAGCTCGCGGCGAAGGTCATCACCGAGATTGAAAAGGACTACCA
>CAJBHN010000149.1 GCA_903952805.1 uncultured Myxococcales bacterium
GCCTTCGCCTTCGCCTTCGCCTTCGCCTTCGCCTTCGCCTTCGCCCTCGCCCTCGCCTTCGCCTTCGCCCTCGCCCTCGCCTTCGCCTTCGCCTTCGCCCTCGCCTTCGCCCTCGCCTTCGCCTTCGCCTTCGCCCTCGCCTTCGCCTTCGGCCGGCGTGGCGGGAACATCACATGCCGACGCAACGAGGGGGACAAGCAGCGGCAGCAACAGGCGCGAGAGCAACATCGGGGGATGCTACAAGGCGGGACGACGCTGCCCAGCACGGTCCGACCCGAGACAGCCACCATGGCAAACGGGCGACACCCGCGCCTTGCTCTCGTTCATCTGGCGGCGACGTGGCGAACCCTCGCGTCAGCATGGCCACGCGAACGCTGAGGCAGCACGTGCGAGCGGTGATGCGGCGGGCGACCGGGCGCTGCTCGACGAACACGCGCAGCCCCCTGGCCGGGCGGGCGGCCCTTCAAGCACCACGGGCGAGTTCTTGCGCCCAGGCGTGCACGAGCGGGCTCAGCAGCGAGCGGTCGCGCGCGTCGTTCCAACGAACGAACACCCAAACGCCGCCCAGCTGCGTGGGGGCGATCCCCGCAGCATTCCACGCTTCGAGGATGTCTGGGTCGCGCGTGATCTGCGCCGCCGAATCGCTCAAGCGCCATGGCTTGTCGTCGTCGAGGGGCTGAGCCGGGTCGAGCAGCAGCGGGTCGTCGCCATCGGGGCCCGCGTCGTCGAGCGGATGCAGCAGGGCGTAGTGCGACGCGACGGTGTCGTCATAGGTGCCGGTCTTGAGCATCACGACGAAGCGCGACCGCTTGGCGGGCGGCAGGCGCCGGTACGCCCGCAGCAACGGCGATGACGACGACGTCACGCGTGGCCACGGCGCGATCCCCGGCAGCCACTCCTCCTTCAGCGCCAACTGAACGACGCCCACGCTCGCGTCGGAGACGAGGTCGCCGTACAGCGTCGTCAGCGAGAGTCCCGACAAGGTGTAGTAGTAAAATGCGTGCGCCAATTCGTTCAGCACCCGCGGCGTCCAGGGTTCGTCGACGTCGGGCATCAACAGGTGCAACGCCATCGCCAGGCAGGTCAGCTGGCAACCCTCGTTGCCGATGGTGTTGCCGTCGGGGAACGCACGCATCAGCGCCGCGGCATCGTCAGACGTCTCGCCGTTGAGTTCGACGGCGGCGCGCAACACCTTGTCGCGGTCCCACATCAGGTCGCTGCCCCACCGCGGGTCGTCTTGCCGGTAGGGCAGACCGGTCAGGTCGGGCGTCAGGTCGGGCGTCGCTGCGAGCGCGGCGTCGAGAGCGTCGGGAGCGTCGTCGCATGTACCGGTGGTCGAAGGCGCAGCGCAGCCACTCAAGACGCCGGCCCCAAGGAGAGCACCACCGCCTTGCAACACGCGTCGACGGGCCAGTGCCTTGAGCCACAGAGGAGGGTTCGACGACATGCAAGCCTCACCGGAACAAGGACGACGCGAACGACGAAGACGCCCGCCAACGCTCACTGCTGCTTTTACGTGAGTGCGTGGATTTTCGAAATCTGTCGGCCCGAACGCATGCCGATCGACGCTGGCACGGCACGCTGTCGCGGTGACGACGCGTTCGAGCGAAGACTCAGGGCTGGGCGATGACCGTGCTGCCCGTGCCGGGGGTCTCCATCACGTAGCGACCGTTGACGAAGGGGACCGCGTCGAGCTCGAGGTCCAAGGTCACCGGGTGCGGCCGCAGCGCCGCCACCGGGCCCCACGGTGCGGGCTCTTCACAAGAGAACTGCAGCGGCAGCCCCGTCGTGGTCGGGTCCAGGCTGAACTCGCACTCCCCCTCTCCGAGACCAATGGCGAGCACCAGGACGCCGCCGCCCCGCTCAATGAAGCCGCGCAGACCCGGAATGGTCGAGCCGCCGCGGACAATGAAGACGTGGCCGGCGCCGACGTCGTCGATGGAGAAGCTGCCGACGGTCCCGCCCAGCTCGCTGACAGCAATCGGCAACTCTCCACCGCTGCTGAACGTGCCGTCGAGCACCACGGGGGGCCCGGCGCTGTCGCCGCCCAACCACTGAATCGTATTGCGCCAGAACGCGCGCGGGGCCGTGCCGTAGCTGTCGAAGGTGACGTGCTCGTCGCCCCACAACATCAGGCGGCCAGCACCGAGGGCCACGGCGCGCCCGAGCGCGGGTCCTGCCACGCAACCCTCGTCGATGAGGAGGTCGCCGTCGTCGTCGAGCCCGTTGTCGCACAGCTCATCTCCGCCGCCGCCCCTCGTCCAGCGGACCCGAACCGTATCGTCACCGGCGGGGTCGTTGGACGTCACGCGCAGCGTGCGGTCGCCGGCGGGGGCGAGGGCGACATCGACCGCGACGGTCACGTCGATGGTCTCGCCCACCGCGAGCGTCACCGGCAGCGCCACCGGCAGCGCCAGCGAGAGGCCCGCGAGGGGGCTGTCGACGACGGCGCCGGTCACGGTGAGCGGCTGCGCGCCGCAGCTCGTCAGCGTCACGAGCTGCGTCATCGGTGCCGCGATCGCGCCGAGGTCGAGCACACCGGGGGTCACGCAGAGCGACGGCGTGTCGAGGCTGGCGTCGAGGTTGATGGTCAAGTCAGCGCCGCTGGCCTCGTTCACGATGACGGCGCCGCGCAAGAGCCCGGTGGTGGCGTCGACAGGGACCGTGAGCGTGACGACGACCGCGGCGGCGCCACCGGGGGCGAGGGTGAGGCTTGCGAGGGCTGTGACGCTGAAGGCGTCGTCGCTGTCGGCCTCGAGCCCGACATCGACGATGACGCAGTCGGCGTCGCCGTCGTTGCGCAGGGTCACGGGGGCGACCCGGGTCCCGCCGCGCTCGACGGTGCCGAGGGAGAGCGTCGGCGGATCGGCCACCAGGACGCAGCCCACCGGCGCGTCGATCAGCACCACCGTCACCGGGACCGAGGCCGACCCGGCCGCGCTCTCGACCTGCAGCGTCGCGGCGCTCGGCTCGCCGTCGGTCGCGTCCACCGCGATCCGCACATCGCGGGTCTCGCCAGCGCCCAGCATCCTCGGGCTTGCAGGCTCCGCCAGGGTGAGCCGCCCGTCGGGGCTCGTCAGCTCGACGCTATCGACACGCAGGAAGCCCGCGCCGGCGTTTTTCATCACCACGGTCCCACTGCCGGTTCCGCCTCGCGGCACCGTGATCACGAGTGGGTTCGGCGCCACCGCCAGCTCTGGTTCGAGCACCAACAAGCGTTCGTCGGCGCAGGCGCTGAGCGAGAGCCACGCGAGCGTGAGACAGACAGACCGTCGGCGTGTCTTCATGATGCCATCTTGGCGTGGCCTCAGCAGCGGCGCCAGCTGGAACCGGCGCCAGGGCAGTCCCAGATCCCGGGAGCCCCCGGCCATCAGCGACGGCGAGCGGCGAAGGCGGCCAGCGTCGAGACCCCCTGCAGCACCCGGGAATCGTCGTCGAGCTCGCCCGACACGTAGCGCCACCCCACCCCGTCGTGCCGAAACAGCGAGCACTCGACAAAGGTCCGGTCGACGCGGCCCACAAAGACGCGAGCCCGAAACAACACCCGCGCCACGCCCTCGCCATCGGGTCCATCCGCGTCCAGCACCGTCAGCCCCGGATGGCGCGACGCCCGACACACCCGCCGCAACGACGACAACACCTCGGCGCGATCCAGCGTGCGATCGCTGTGCTCCTCATGCAGCGTCCGCCACAGATAGTCGACGTTGGCGACGGCGAAGGCGGCGTAGCGCGAACGCATCAACGCGACCGGCGTCTCGGCCTCCTGCTCGCCCCGATGCAGGGGCCCGCAGCAGACCGCCAGCGCCAATCCCGAATGACACGGGCACAGGGGACGCTTCACTGGGCCCGCCGCGGCAGCATCGACTCAGGCCGCCACAGCGCTGGAGTCGGGCGCGGTGAGTTTGGGCGCGTCGTCCTCGTTGACGGCCACGACCGTGCTGTGGTCGCCGCCGGGGCCGCCAAGGTCGACGTTGAGGTGGATGATCGCGGTGCGGACCCGAGCCATCAGCTCGTCGCGGGACAACCCGCGGGGATCGATGGGGGCCCCCACCTTGATGCGCAGCGCCGACGGTCGCGGCCGCCAGCCGGTGCGCGGCACCAGGGTGGCGCAGCCCTCCAGGGCAATGGGGACGATGGGCGCGTTGGCCTTTTGGGCGACGACAAAGACCCCCTTTTTGAACGGCAACACCCGGCCATCGCGGGTGCGGGTCCCCTCGGGAAACACGGCCAGGATGCGCCCCTGCTTGATGACGTCCTGGGCCTTGCGCAAGGCCGCGATCGCGGCGTGGCGGTTGCTGCGGTCGATGGGAACCATGCCCATCACCCACATGAACAAACCCACGACGGGCACATACATGAGCACCTTCTTGGCGACGAAGCGGGGCCCCGTGGGCAGCACCATCCAGGCGACGATGATGTCGATCATGGATTGGTGATTGAACATGGCCACAAACGGCGAACCCGCCGCCGGCAGGTGCTCACGCCCCTCGACGGTCAACGACGACAAGCCAAACTTCAGATTCAAGGGGCCCCAGAAGGAGCGACCCATGGAAAACGCCGCCTCCGGGTTGCCGGTGACCATCACCGTCACCATGCCCGGCACAAAACAGAAGCCCGTGAAGCCCACCATCCACAGGGCCTGCAGCGCGTTGATGGGCATCCACAGAATATCTTTCAGCTGCTTGGACACGATACCCTCCAGACCATCTGCCGGACCATCGGCCGGACCATCTGCACGTCGCCGCGATCGCGGACTGGCCCCGGCCGCCCGTCCAGACACCAACCCTGACACCGACCCTGACACCGACCCTGACACCTGCCCCGACCACGAAACCTGGACAACACCCCTGGCATCGCAACGGCGCCCATGTTGACCCTCACTCCCGCCGGCCGATCCCTCGACCCAGCCACCCTCACCACCCCGGGCGGCTTCTGCTGGTGGTACGGCGACGTCGTCGACGCTGACGGCAACGGCGTCGTCGTCATCGGCAGCTTCGGCCTGCCGTTTCTGGCCCGCCGCGGCGAGCTCGACGTGCCGCAGCAGCGGCCGTCGCTCAACGTGGCGGTGTACGAGCGGGGCATCTGCACCTTCTACGCGCTGCAAGAGTTCGCTGCTGCGACGGGAGCCGACGCAGCCGAAGCGGTTTTGCAAGAAACGTGCAGCCGCTTGGATGGCGACCCACACACCGGCAGCGGGGCCCGCTGGCGCTTCGGCGCCACCGTCCTGCGCTACGACGTCGTCGACGGGGAAGGCCGCTTTGGGGCCGATCTCGACCTCACCCTGCCGGTGGGGCGGATCCGGGGCCGCATCGCGATCGCGGGTCCCCGCCGCGATCCCGCTGGACACGGATGCCACACCCTCGGCACACCAAACGCCGTCCCCCTCAGCACCGCCACCGGTGCCGGACAGCTGACCGCCAACGCGCTGGCGCACGACTGGTCCCCCCAGCTGGGCCCCTCGATCGGCCGGGCCACGCTGGCGCTGAACGATCGCGACGTCGTCATCGAGGGCAGCGGCTACCACGACCGCAACGGCGCCCTGCTGCCGCTGACCGACCAGGGGATCGCGTGGTGGCTCTGGTGTCGGGCCGACGTCGACGGCGTGGGCGGCCGCGAGAGCCGCGTCGTCTACGCCCTGTGGCCTGATCGCGGCGATGGCCAGGTCGGCGAGGTCTGCGCCGTCGGCGTCGTGACCGATCACACCGGCGCCACCCGCGCTGTCAACGTCGAGGTTGACCCTGGACCCCGCCATCGCACCTGGTTGGGCATGGGCGAGGTGCGTCGCTTGCGGGTCACCGAGCGCTGCCCCGACGGGACCAGGCGGCCCTTTCTCAGCGCCGACGTGGCCGCCCGCGTCGACGACGGCCCCTTCTACCTCCGCCACACGCTGCGGGCCGGCATCGACGCCGCTGCCGCCCACACCACCGGCTTCCTCGAGGTCGTCGACGTACGACGCATGGACGCGCGCTGGCAGCGGCCCTTTGTGCACATGCGGGTGACGCCGACGACGACGGCGGCGGCCTCGTTGTGGCATCCGTTGTTTGCCGGGCCCAGGGCCGGGCGCGTGGCGCGACAGCTGCGCTGGTTGTTGGGAGTTCGCTCATGAAGCCGTTGCCTGATCGCGTGGATGTCGTCGTTGTCGGTGGCGGCATGGGTGGGCTGGCGGCGGCCCTGTGTGCGGGAGCGGGCGGCAAGCGCGTGCTGTTGCTTGAGCGCGATGGCCAGCTGGGTGGCAAGGTCGGCACCGCCACCGTCGACGGCGTCACCTTTGACACCGGCCCCAGCGTCATCACCCTGCCCGACGTCATCGACGGCGTGCTGCGCCGCACGGGCGTGCCCGGGTTGTCGATCGGCGACGGGCTCGAGCACGCGCTGCAACTGGTGCGACCGACGCCGGCGTTTCGCTACCGCTTCGCCAACCCCGCCGCACTCGGCGTCGGCGGCGATGGCACCGTCGACGTCTTTGTCGAACTCGAGCGCACCATCGACAGCGTGGCCCGGTCGTTGGGCGCGCAGGCGGCGACGGAGCTGACGTCGTTTCTGGCGTATGCCCGCGCCATCTGGGACGTGTCGAAGGACGACTTCGTCTTTGGCTCGGCGCCCACGATGGTCGAC
>CAJBHN010000150.1 GCA_903952805.1 uncultured Myxococcales bacterium
ACGCGCCCGATGGATCGGCTCATCTGCGGCGACGTCGGCTATGGCAAGACCGAGGTCGGCATGCGCGCCGCCATGTTGGCGGTCATTGGCAAACGCCAGGTCGCCGTGCTCGCCCCCACGACGGTGTTGGCCCAGCAGCACTTTTTGACGTTCAGCGAGCGCTTCAAGAACACGGGGGCCATCGTCGAGGTGGTGTCTCGGTTCAAGAGCCCCGCCGAGGTCAAAGAGATCCTGCGCCGGGCCAAGGAGGGCAAGGTCGACATCTTGATCGGCACCCATCGGCTGCTGTCGACGGACGTCGCCTGGCACGACCTGGGTCTTATCCTCGTCGACGAGGAGCAACGTTTCGGCGTCAAGGCCAAGGAGGCCATCAAACGCTGGAAGGCCGACGTCGACGTGTTGACGCTGACGGCAACGCCCATCCCCCGCACCCTGCAGATGGGCTTCTTCGGCATCAGAGACATGAGCGTCATCGAGACGGCGCCGGTGGACCGTCGGGCCATCCGCACGTCGATTCTGAAATTCGACGACGACATCATCCGCGAAGCCATGTTGCGGGAACTCTCCCGCGGCGGACAAGTCTACTTTGTGCACAACCGCGTGCGCTCCATCGAGGCCACCGCCGACTACCTCAAACGACTGGTCCCCGAAGCCCGCACCGGCGTCGCCCACGGTCAGATGACCGAAGACGAACTCGAAGAAGTCATGCTGCGCTTCATGAAGCACGAGGTGAACGTGCTGGTGTGCACGGCCATCATCGAGACCGGCATCGACGTCCCCACGGCCAACACGATGTTCATCGACCACGCCCAGGACTTCGGCCTCTCACAGCTCTACCAGCTGCGCGGTCGCGTCGGCCGGTCCAAGGAGCGGGCCTTCGCCTACCTGCTCATCCCCGGTGGCACCGAGCACTTGCATCCCGACGCCCGTGCACGGCTGGAGATCCTCCAGCGCTTCACCGATCTCGGCGCCGGCTTCCAGGTGGCCCAACACGACCTCGAACTGCGCGGCGCCGGTGACCTGCTCGGTCGTAGCCAGCATGGCCATGTCGCCGCCGTCGGCTACGACCTCTACGCCGAGCTCCTGCGTGACGCCGTCGAGGATCTGCGCGGCCGCGGCGACGACATCGACGTCCCCGACCCCGAGATCACGCTGCCCGTCGCTGCGCTCATCCCCGACAAGTACATCCCCGACATGCATGAGCGCCTGCAGACCTATCAGCGCATGGCGACCGCGCGCGACGGCGCCGAGGTCTACGACGTCGTCGGCAGCCTCAACGACCTCTACGGCGACGTCCCTCCCGAGGTCAGCACCCTTGCCGACGTGATGGTGTTGAAGCTCAAGCTCAAGGAGTTCGCAGCCCGCGGCCTTGAGTTGGCGCTGCCGCCGGCGGGCGCGGAGAAGGTCAAGTCGTCGACGTCGCCGGCCCAGGCCGGGCTGTCGCTGTCGCAGGCCAAACAGCAGATCATCAACGCCCGACGTGCGGGCATGAAGATGACTGCGCCGCCCGAGGTTGAACGCAAGATCAAGCTCAACGACGGCGGCGTCCCCAAGGTCGTCATCACCCTCGGTGATCGCAGCAAACTCGACCCGGCGCGCCTGCTCGAGTGGGTCAAAAAGAACGCTGACATGGTCAAGCTCACGCCGCAGATGAAGCTGGTGCTGACGCCGACCGAGAAGGAGTGGCGCACGCTGGGCGAGGACCCCATCGCCCTGTGCCGCGATGCGTTGCGCAAGGTCAGCGAGGCCGCCCTCGGCAAGGCGAAGTCGGCGTGAGCCAGGACCCCACCAGCCCGGGTGACGACGACGTTGCACGACACGGCGACGGTGGTTCACGAGCCAATGATGGCCCTGCCACCGATGCGGCTGCCGTACAGGTGCCCCTGCGACGCACGGTGCCCACGCGTCGTCCTCGTCACGCGCTGCTGCTGCTGCTGCT
>CAJBHN010000151.1 GCA_903952805.1 uncultured Myxococcales bacterium
GCCTACACTCTTTCCCTACACGACGCTTTCCGATCTGGCGTCTCGGGGCCCGGCCCACTTCGCCGATCACACGCAGAATCTTCCCAACGAACCGTTGACCGCCGTCGCCGTCGACCCCTTGGACGATCGGGTCATCTACGTCGGCCTGGATGGCTTCGTATTTCGTTCCGACGACGGCGGCGAGAGCTGGTCGCCGATTCTGTCGTTTCCCCGCGGCCTGGCAGACGACGGCGCCCTCAACGACACCGCCGTCGACGCCTTTGACGGCGTGGGCGCCGGCCAGAGCATCGATCAGCTGCAAGATGGCGCGGGCGGTCCCCAGGGCACCGCCCGTGGCGGTTTCGGTCCCGACGACGACACCCTGCCCACGGGCGACGTCGTCGCTGGCCTCGACGCCGCCGACGACCCGGTCGACGTCGTCGACGCCTCGGTCCCCGCGCGCGTCGATGCCGGCGTGCGCAGCTTCGCCTTTGTGCCTGGCAGCCCCGGCATTGTCCTGGTGGCGACGTCGCGGGGGCTGTACCGGACCACCACTGGCGGCAGCAGCTTTGATCGACTGAACGTGCCGGGCGGTGTGCGCGAAAATGACATCCGCGATGTCGTCGTCGACCCCGACATCCCCAGCCGGTTGTGGTTGGGGACCGGGGCTGGTCTGCTGCTGTCGCCTGATGGTGGCGCGAGCTTTTCCACCGTCGCTGGCCGGCCTGGCAGCATTCCGATCACCGATCTCGCGGTCGACGCCACCGACGGCCAGCTTCATGTGTTGGTCGGCAGCGAGCGGGGCCTGCTGCGCAGTCGTGACGGGGGTGGCACCTTCAATGACCTGCTGTTGCGGGGCGGGTCGGCCTTTCCCGCCATCCATAGCGTCGCCTGGAGCCGCGAGACCGACACCATCTTTGCCGGCACCGGTGATGGCCTCTTTGTCGCGGTCCGCGGCGCGTCGATCCTGGAGCGCTACGAGGGCATGCCCGATAGCCCGCCCTCGGCCATCAGCACCGACCCCCAATGGCCCGGTGGCGTCGCGGTGGCGGTGCGTGGCTCTGGCGGCGGCGTACTGTTTTCCGACGACGCCGGCCTGACGCTCATCGACGTCGACGTCCTTCCCGCCAGCGCCCCGGTCGCCATCGCCAGAGAGACCAGGGATCCCGCCCGCCTGTGGGTGGCCTGCGAGCGCGGTGTCTTCCGGCTTGAGGCTGGTACGGGCATTCGCGTCAACCGTGACGTCATGGTCGCCGTGCGGGCCCGCTTCGCTGCCGAGCCCGACGTCAACGTCGTGACCCAGCGTGCTCTGCAAGCCCACGGCTACGGCCGTGAGGATCAAGGGCTGCGCGGTCGGGCTGCGGTGGCGGCCTGGTTGCCGCGGGTGGTGGCCCGCTACGACGTGTATCGAGGCGACGCGCTGCAGACCCGCAATACGGTCCTGTTTCGCGATCCGTCGACGCTGCCTCCGTTGGTGGACCCCGACCAGGACGACGTCGACCTCTTTGGCGACGGCTTGCTGATCATCTCGCCGTCGCAGCCCATCCGGCATCAGTTTTTTCTGACCCTCGTCTGGGACCTCGACCGCCTGGTCCTCAACCAGGACGTGCTGCGCAGCGCCCGCCAGGTGCCGCTGTTGCACAACGCCGAGCGGCGCCTGGTGGACCGCACGCAGGAACTCTATGTGGCCCGTCGACGGCTGGTTGCTGAGCTGATGACGACGTCCGCCGACACGCTGTCGCCGCGTGAACGCGTCAATCGCGAACTGCGCCTGCTTGAACTCGAAGGCCACCTCGCCGGCCTTGTTGGCGATGACCTCTTTGCCCGGACCCGTTCGCTTACGCCCTGGGAGGCTCCATGACCATCCGTGCCTTGTTGTTTGCACTCGCAGTCGTCGTCGCCGCCGCGCCCGCCGTGGCCCAGAGCCTGGATGTCAACACCGCCAGCCAGGCTGAGCTGGAGGCCCTGCCGGGAGTGGGGGCAAAGATTGCCGCCGACATCATCCGCGAACGCGAAGAGGGTGGTCCCTTCGCCTCCATCGACGATCTGACGCGCGTACCCACGATGACCACCGGCGTGCTCGGCAAGATTCGCGGGTCCATCCGCGCTGGCAACGCTCGCAAACCGCAAGAGACCGTGGTCCTGCAAGAGGGCAAGGTCGTCTCGGGCGACATCGTCAAGAAGGTCTTGCAGCGCTTCAACAGCGAACCCACCGTCAGGGAGGTCCAGCAGCAGGCCATCGCGTATATGCGCGTCAATCCACAGGAGGTCGATTCCTGGCGCCTGCGGGCCCGCACCAACGCCCTCGCGCCCCGCCTCACGACCCAGGTCCAGGGCGACCTCAACGACGATCGTCGGACCGTCGAGCAGGTTGGCGAACCGACCATCGTCTCCCAGACCAACGACCAGAGCGGCCGTTTGGTGGTCGGCGCCGCCTGGGATCTCGATCGCCTGGTCTTTGAGCCCCAAGAGATGGCCGTCGCGCGCGAAAGCGTTCGTATTGCCAATCTGCGCGACCGCGTCCTCGACGAGGTCACCCGCCGCTACTTCGAGCGCCGCCGCCTGCAGGTCGATCTGGAACTCTCGCCTCCCAAAGACCTCGCCGATCGCGTGAAGAAGGAGCTGCGCCTGCAGGAGCTCACCGCCGACATGGACGCCGTGACCGGTGGCTGGTTTTCCCAAAAGCTCCTCGAGAGCGGCACCGATCCGTACTGACGCCACGACGCGCCGCGGCGCTCAACGCGTGAGGTAGCGCTGGGCCTTGTCACGCAGCGTGGCGGGGTCGGTCAGCGGTGGCGAGCAGAACGTCGTCGTGCAGATGAACAGGGCGGGCTTGCCGAGGTCGGGGTATTTCGCGCCCGGGATCTGCACGTCGACCAGTCGATGGGGCACATACATCGCGTTGCTGGCCCGCAGCAATGCGCGGGTGGCGTCGTCGTCGGCGCTGCCGTCGCCGCCAACGATCGAGAAGCGCAGGGGCTCGACCAGCTGACCCTCGAGGGCCAGCAACATCTCGCCGACGGCGCGGAATTCCTCCTTGACGACGCCTTCGACGGCGAAGGTCTGCAGGGCCCGCTCGGCCGACGACGTCAAGGCGGTGTCTTCGTCGAGGCGACCGACTTTGAGGATGAAGGCAATCGCCTCGCCATTGCCCTTGAACGGTTTGCGACGCTCAGCAAAGACGCCGACGTCGCCGGCCACCGGGGTGTGGGCGAAGTAGCCGCCGCCAGCAGGGTCCTCGAGGGTGCTGGTGATGAAGTGGGCGGTGCGGGATGCCAGCTGACGAAAGCGACGCTGCCCCGTGGCCTCAGCCAGCGTCAGCAGGGCATGGCCCATGGCCACCTGGTCCGCCAGGTGCAGCACGGCGTCGTCGACGTGGCCCTCGTCGTGGGAGAAGCCGTCGCCCACGACATGGCGGGCCAGGATGACGTCGGCGGCGGTGACGGCGTCGTCGATGGCCTGCTGGTCCGCCGTCAGCTGTCCCAGGCGGGCAAGGCCGGCGATGAGGCGGCCGTTGTGGCTGGCGTAGACGTGGCGGTCGATGAAGGGTTCACCGCGCGCGGCGCGCTCAGCGCGGCCGGGCAGGGCGTACCAGTTCACCCCCAGCATGGGGGCAACGTCGCCACGGGTGCCGACGTCGGCGTCCTGGTTGGCGAAGAAGGCGCCGTCGTCGCGGCGCAACACGGTGCGCACGTAGCGGGCGATGGCCCGGGCGCCGTGCAGGTAGCGAACGTCGTTGGTGGCGCCGAAGCCGTCGACGAGGTTTTCCATCGCGGGGCCCTGGATCTCGGCGAGCTTTTCGTAGTGTGGTGCGGTCCACACCCCCTGCAGGGAGTATTGGAACATGCCGCCGTCGACGGGGTCGATGAGGGCCAACTCGCCGTCGAGGGTCCGCGTGACCTCCGCCAGGCGGGCGGTGTCTTGGTGGACGACGCCGGCAAACAAGCCAGCGGCGACCGGGGCCCAGCGGGGATACTTTTGGGGTTTTCCCCAGCCTCCCTCGACGGGGTCATAGAAGCGGTCGAGCTGGGCCCGGGTGAAGTCGCGGATGGCGGCCAGCGGTTTGGTGGCGGTGTCGACGACAGCGGCCTTGCGGGCCAGCGTCCTTCCTGCGTCCTGGTCCTGTGCGTAGCCCACGAGTTCGCTCTCGAAGCGGCGGGCCTCCTGGTAGCCCTTCCATTCGGTGACGGGTTGGGCGTCGGGGGTCAGCAGCGCGATGGCTGGCCAGCCCCAGTCGGCGTAGCGCTCGGCGAGGTCGGGGCGGGCGTCGGCGTCGACTCGAATGGCCACAAACCGGTCGGCGATGAGGGCGGCGATGGCCGGGTCTCCCCAGGTCTTGGTGTCCATCACGTGACACCAATGGCACCACTGGGTGACCACCGTGACCAGCAGCATTCGCCCCTCGGTCCGCGCGGTGGCGAAGGACGCTTCATCCCAGGGGTGCCAGTCGATGGCCCCGGCGTGGTGCTGTCCGGCGGCCGCAGCCGACGGTTCCGTGGGCGTCGCTCCGATGGCCGGCGCGGGCGGAGACGGCGTCGCGCACGCCCCACACAGGGCGAGCAGGGCCGCCAGCGTGGCGGAGGAATCAATGACATGCTGCGTCATGCTTTGACCATCTTTGACCTCGTGACGTGACACCCGGGAGCGTGGCAGAGATCGACGGGTCGCCACCATTTTCGACGCCAAACTGCTCAGCCGCGTGGTATGACATGTGCGTGTGGGGGGTACCTCCCATGGCGGTCGACATCGATGGGCTGAGGTCTTCGGTCCCGGAATGTGTCGGCCAAGAGGAAGCGCGGTGGCTTGTCCTGAACCGTTCCGGGCGTTGCTCGAAAAGGCCTTGCAGGCAGACCCTCAGCGGGTGCGGTTGGCGTCTCCGGCGCCATCCATGTCGCCAGCGCCGGTTCTCGATGACGAGCACCAGCGTCCGACCCTCGAGCAGCGCCTTGACGCCGCCGTCCTCGCCGCTGGCGCCACCCCGCCCCATGGCCTGAGAGCCCCAAAGACGACGTCGAAGTCCATGGTGCCGCTGCGGCTCGAAGCGCCCCTGGCCCCGTCATCGACCCGTTTCGGCGACGACCGGGTCGGCCCCCAGCCTCGCATGCTGCGCTTCCTGCCCGATGACACCGCGGCTGCCGTGAGCGCCGCCGACGCCGTCAGCACCTTCCCCCGCCTGGAGCCCGTCCACGACTCTGGCGCGGTGGCCGTCGCTGTCGGCGTCAATACCAACGTCTACCACCTCGGTTCGCTCCTCGATGAGGTGACCCCCAGCCGTCCCTTGCCGGTGCAGGGCCTCGACGACGTCGCCGAGCTGGAGACCCGGCTGCGCAAGCGGGCCGACAAGGTCATCA